>JBMNNU010000184.1:0-6566 GCA_050942695.1 Chloroflexota bacterium | reverse complement strand
ATGAAGCTGGGGCCAAGGCCCGTCTGTGCGACGAGAGCCTCTCCGACCTGGGCTAGAAACAATCCGGCGACGAAGATCACCGCGGCCATTGCGCCGAACAGCATCGCGACCCTGCGGATGGAGCTGTCTCTGCCCCTCTCTATGGTTCCTAGCCTCGCCAGCTCTGCCTGCTCGAGCTGTACGGGAACCTCGGTGGGCAACCAGCTATCGCTTCTCTCATAACCCCTCAATAGATACAGCGAGAGCAGGTAGGCGATGAATAGCAGAGCCGTCCACATCGACACATCGAACAGTTGCACCAGAGATCCAGCCCCAATGCCAGCCAAAGCCAGGGCGAGCAGCGCCACCACCAGCGCCCCCTCCATAAGCAGCACTGCGCTGGGCGCGAAGAAGGTAAGCGCATAGCCACTTACGAACAGGTCCGACACAGCGAGGATAGAGGCATGGAACGCCACTCCCCCGAACAGGCTATCCACCAGGAGGGGGGCATTGCCCAACAAAGCGGCGGCGATGGTCCTGCCGATCTCCGGGAGCGAGGTCGCGCTGGCCAGCAGCACTAGCCCGATGAAGGCTTGGCCCAGCCCCGTCTGATCGGCGATTATGTCGGCGTACACTGCCAGGCGAGACCCCGCCAACCAGATGACGAGCGCGGTTACCAGGAAGAGAGCGACGTTCTGCCAGAGAGCCAAGCCACTTAGGTCGACAACAGGCACCACACACCTCTGGGTGCCGGAAGGGCAGGTTCCGTACCCCGCAAGGCTGAAGCAAGCATGGTTCACGGCACGATCACAGTGTAGCATCAGGCCTTGTGCCTGAGGTGGTACATCGTCGGGGACGAGCCCCGACGCTACAGATCTGGCTGCTTGTGTGAACCATGCCCTGAAGCAGGGATGCCCAGTGGGCCAGCGAGACCGATGAGGCTAACGCAAGAGGAAGAGCACGAACAGCGTCAACAGGTAGAGGATCAGCACTGCGATAGAGTCCAGCCCCATGCCAAAGTAAGTCTTGTTCCGTCTCTCTATCAACCCCACAAGTAAGACAGATGTGGTCACTATACCCATGGAGGCGGCGAATAGGGATGATCTACCCACCGACTCCAGGATGGGACCCTGGCGGTAGAACAGATCTCCCACGAATACCAGCGCGACCAGCAGGGCATTTGTGCCGAAGATGTTCGAAATCGCCATACTGTAGGCGCCGAGCCGCACCGCCGCTATGGTGGTGCTCATCTCTGGAAGGGCGCTGGCGAAGGCGAGAAGGGTCGCGCCCACGATGCTTGCCCCCAGGCCGGTCTGCACGGCAAGGACATCTCCAACTTGGGCTAGGGTCATTCCGGCGAGGAAGATCACCGTGCTGCTGGCGGCAAAGCGTAGACCGATCTCCAGGCTGGACTTGAGGCGATGTTCGCCCGGTTTCTCCTCTTCCTCCCGCTTCAACTGCTCAGGTACTTCTATCGGCACCCACCCTCGCCCCTCATGGCACTGGAGGAGGTAAATCGCAAGGACGTAGGCCGCTAGCAGTAAGATCGACCACGCCCCCACCTCGAAGACACTGAACAGCTCGCCGGAGGCTATTCCCGAGAGCGCCAGACCTAGAAGGAGTACAACCACAGCGCCCTCAAGGAGCAGTACAGAGCTTGGCGCGAAGAAGGTTAGGACCTGCTGTGCCACCGCCATGTCGGCCAGAGCCAGAATGGCGGTCTGTAAGACGATGCCCCCGAAGAGGCTATCCACAACCAAGGCAGAGTTGCCGATGGTCGCGGCTGATATCGTCCTACCTATCTCGGGCAAAGATGTTGTCCCGGCCAGCAGCACTAGGCCAACGAGAGCTTGCCCCAAGCCCGATCGATCGGCGATGATGTCGGCGTAGATCGCCAGGCGGGAGCCCGCAGCCCAGATGATGGCCGCTGCAAACAGAAACACGGCCAGATTCTGCCAAAGGGCATAGGCGCCGAAGTCGATCGGTAGCATGTTATCTCCAGAACTCTTACACTAGCATATCGCGATACAATCGGGGCCTAGCAGATCCTTCAGCGCCGCCTCTAACTGGGGTACGAAGTTGGTGGTGGCGTCGGTCTCCAGGTAAACCCGCGAGGAGCCGTTGACGATACACAGCTCGTAGCTGTCCTGTCCTTGCCAGGCCGCAAGGGTGCGGCAGACCTCCTGGAGAAGACGGATATCATCCTCGTCGGTACCGCGGCGGTTGAACACGATGCGCAGATGGCAGGGTGGGTGGCCGTTGGCAGCCTTGTTGCCGTTTCCGTTGCGAGCGCGATTGTGGCCGTTGCCGTTGCCGTTGCCGTTGCGAGTGCTACCACGTGACGCAGGTGTCGAGCCTCCCTCTCCCACTGCAGTGGGAGAGGGTCGGGGTGAGGGCTGGCTTGGACGGCGGGCGAACGAGCATTCACCCTGGCCTTCTCCCTGGGGGAGAGTGGACTCGCCCTTCTCCGCGTCCCCGTTTCCTTGATGCTCCTCCCACAGGAATCCGGGATCTTCGTCCGCGCCATCGTACCCTTCGAAGGCCTGGGGGTATTCGGACTCGAGGTCGTCTTCTGCGCCAACCGGCATATCCAGCATGGGTGGAGCCTCGCCCTCCGGCACCACGAAGACCTCGGCCTTCTCGCACAGCACCTTCTTCCGGTCGTCCTTGGCATCCACCTTCCCATCGACTATCACGACGGCATCGGGTTCCCAGATATCGCGTGTGCGCTCGTAGGTCCTCGGGAACACCACCACCTCAAAGGAGCCGTGGAGGTCATCCAACTGGGCGGCAAGCATCCGATCACCCTTCTTGGTGGTGAGAGCCTTCACAGATGCTACGATTCCGGCTATCGTCACCCTCTTCCCGTCCATCTCCTCCCCCAGGCGAGCGCTGGTGGCAGTCACCCTGGTCTGGAGCCAAGGGGCGGCGTGCTGGAATGGGTGGCTGCTTATGTAAAGTCCAAGTATCTCCTTCTCCCAGGCCAGCATCTCTTTCTGGGTTGCGGGGGGCACAGGGGTGGAAGTGCAGACGACTGCCGTGCCCGAAGGCTCAGCCACGCCTCCAAACATGCTGTCGAACATGGTGAACTGCCCGATTTCCGCAGCCCTCTGCTCCTGCTGTGCAGCTTCGAGCGTGCAGTCCAGGTCGTTCAGCAGTTGCGCCCGCTCGCCCAGCTCGTCCATGGCCCCACATTTGATCAGGCTCTCGATGACCCTCTTGTTTATCGCCTTCATATCGACACGCCTACAGAAATCGGCCAGCGAGCGGAAGGGGCCATTTTTCTCCCTCTCCTCGATCATGCTCTGGATGGCGCCCTCGCCGACGTTCTTGACGCCGATCAATCCGAAACGCATCGCCAACTGGCCCTTGGAACTGTTGGTGGGCTTGAGAGGGCTCCCCGCGCTCCGCAGCGGCTCGACGCTGAACTGGAGCTGGCTGCGGTTGATGCTGGGCGGCAGAACCTGCACTCCCAGCCTCTTGCACTCAGCCAGCGTGAGAGCGATCTTGTCCGTGTCGGCCACGTAAGAGGTGCAGAGCGCCGTCATGTACTCTACGGGGTAGTGGGTCTTCAGGTAGGCCGTCTGGTAGGCCAGCAGGGCGTAGCAGGCGGCGTGGGCTTTGTTGAAGGCGTACCCGGCGAACGGCTCGATCTGCTCCCAGATGGTGGCCGCTCCCTCGGCCGAGATGCCGTTCTTCTGGGCTCCCTCCAGGAACAGGTCTTTCTGCTTCGCCATGACGTCGCGGATCTTCTTGCTCATGGCGTTGCGCAGCACGTCGGCCTGGCCCATGGAGAAACCTGCCACCGCCACCACGCCCTTGATCACCTGGTCCTGGTAGACGATGACGCCGTAGGTCTCCTTAAGGATCGGCTCCAGGGCGGGGTGGATATACTCCACCGGCTCACGGCCCTCTTTGCGGGCGATGTAGGTGGGGATGTAGGCCATGGGGCCGGGGCGGTAGAGGGCCACGATAGCCATCAGGTGTCGGACGGTGGTAGGCTTCAGCTCACGCACCCAGCGCCGCATCCCCGTACCTTCCAACTGGAAGACCCCCGTCGTTTCGCCCTCTCCCAGCATCCTAAAGGTCTCGGCATCGTCGAGAGGGATGGAGGATAGATCCAACTGCTTGGCCCGAGTTTTGGCCACCTCACGGATGGTGTTGGCCACGATGGTGAGGTTGTTCAACCCCAGGAAGTCCATCTTCAGCAGGCCGACCTTCTCCAGCATCTTCATGGTGTACTGGGCCATGGCGAGGTTCTCGCCCTTGGTGGACTTCTGAAGAGGCACCGACTCGGTCAGGGGATTGGCGGATACAACCACACCGGCGGCGTGGGTGGAGGCGTGGCGGGCCACGCCCTCGATGCTCTTGGCGGCATCGATCAGCCGCTTGATACGCTCGTCGCTCTGGTAGATGTTCTTCAGATCGGGGTTCTCTTCCATCGCTTTGTCGATGGTCATCCCGACAGGAAGGGTAGGTACCAGTTTCGCTACCTTATCCACATCAGGGAGGGGAATCCCCAGGGCTCGCCCCACGTCCCTTATGGCTGCCCGTGCAGCCAAACGCCCGAAGGTAGCGATCTGCGCCACCTTGTCCGAGCCGTACTTCCTGGTTACATACTCGATAACCTCGTCGCGCCGGTCGTCCTGGAAGTCCATGTCGACGTCGGGCATCTGTACCCGGTCGGGGTTCAGGAAGCGCTCGAAGGTGAGATCGTACTCCACCGGGTCCACGTCCGCAACGTTCAGGCAGTAGAGGACGATGCTGCCCGCGGCCGACCCCCTGGGTTGGCAGAGGATGCCCTTGCGACGCGCCCAGTTGACGTAGTCGTACACCAGCAGTATGTACTTTGCGAAGCCGGTTTTATCGATGACCGAGAGCTCGTACTCCAGCCGTTGGCGGTGCACGTCGGTAACGTTGGTGTAGCGCTCCTCCAGTCCTTTTCGGCAGAGCTGCGCCAGATAGTCGATCGGGGTAACCCCCTCGGGGATGAAATCCAGTTCCGGCAGGATCACCCGGTCGAACTGCATCTCCAGATTGCACTGCTCGGCCACTCGCAGGGTGTTCCTCAGCGCCTCCGGCACCTCTCCGAAAACCTCGGCCATCTCCTGCGCGCTCCGGAGGTGGAAGGTGTTGGGACCCAAACGCATCCGGGTGGGGTCGTCCATGGTGGTGTTGGTCTGGATGCAGAGCAGGATCTCCTGGGCCTCTGAGTGCTCCTGGCGAACGTAGTGGACGTCGTTGGTAGCCACCATCGGGATGCCCAACCGCTTGCTCAGCTCGATGACGCCACGGGTGACCTTTCGTTGGTCCTCCAGGCCGTTGTCCTGGATCTCCAGGTAGTAGTTCTCCGGCCCCACCAGATCCCGGTAGTAGGCGGCGATGCTGGCTGCTCCGTCCATATCGTCTTTGAGGATGGCCCTTGCCACCTCCCCTGACGGGCAGGCGGAGCAGATGATCAGTCCCTCGTGGTGCTTCTCCAGCAGGGCGTGATCGATACGCGGTTTATAGTAAAAGCCCTCCAGGTGTGCGGCGCTGACCAGCTTCACTAGCGACTGGTAGCCCGAATAGTCTTTGGCCAACAACAGGAGGTGGCTGGATGATTTGTCCTCAGTGGCATCACGGTCGTGCATGCTGCGCCGGGCCACGTAAGCTTCTACGCCTAGAATCGGCTTGATCCCGGCCGCCTTGGCTGCCAGATAGAACTCTATGGTGCCGTACATGGCGCCGTGGTCGGTGAGCGCCAGTGCCGGCATACCCAACTCCTTGGCCCTCGCCACCAGGTCTTTGACCTTCCCCAGCCCATCCAGGAGCGAGTACTCCGAGTGGACGTGGAGATGAACGAACTGTTGGTTGCTAGGGCTAGGAGTCTGCTGATCCAGACTCATCGAAAACGAACCTCACAACAACTAGGGAAATAGACAAGCTTTTCCATTCGCAGGGCAGCCAGAGAGTGCCATCGCCCTGTAAATGGAAAATACTGGGTGTTCACAAGCGAAATCGCAGCGATCTGATGATATCATCAAAATAGCGCTACGGGAAATCCATATCTTCGATCGGCGGCTGCTATAAGCATCTCCCCCCTGTCTCTAAGGCATTTGCTGCCATCTCCGGATCATTGGTTTTTTCGATTAGTATCCGGGACGAAGTGTGGGATATTTACAGGACGACACACTTAGTCGACGGCATTAGCCGTTACCTTGAATAGATCTCCCGGGTTGCCGGCAACTTCAATCAAACTGCCTGCAGGGACAAAGACTTCGCCACTATCTACAATGCTGTCGTAAAGCACACCTTCTGGTCCAAATACGATGGCGCGGCCTTTAGCAGGCACTTCAAAACATAGGATGGTATCAAAACTTGCAATCAGCCATTCGTTGTAGCCTTCGCTGCCGATGGTCCGGGTATTAGCTCCAACGTTCAGCGGTACGGCCAGTTCGGCAGGCATGTAATCTGCTCCGGATAACCAGGCCCAGGTAGCTCCGTTTCTTTCAACCAGCGTAAGCTCGGTGAGATCCCTCATCGATTTGACCGGCATGCCGGCATAATCAGTAGACTTTACGGTTTTCATACCGTTGAAATTCACG
>JBMNNU010000182.1:0-6609 GCA_050942695.1 Chloroflexota bacterium | reverse complement strand
CCGTTGCTACCTGCGTGGGGACCGGCTCTCCGTAATGCTCTATGTGGGCTTTCTTGAGGAGCGCCATCATCTTAGCGTTCATCCGCCCTGCTTCCAGAGCCAATTCCACAAAGTGCTGTGGGTCGAAGTCGACGTTGGTGAGGGTTGAGTAGAAACCCCTGGCCAAGAAGGCGTCGACCTCGGGATCGGAGTATCCTAGCTCCCGAGCGTGGTAATCGTAGGCCGAGATCCCTTTGATGGCAAACAGTAGGTTGTCCTGAAGCCGCGCAACTGTCGGCACCTTTCCGCACACACCTGAGACTGTGCAGCCAGTTCCCTTTGCCGCCTGAGAACACTGGTAGCAGAACATCTGAAGCGCTTCGTTTGAGGCCATTTGTTACTCCTTCCATTTCCTTCGTGCTTCGCTATTCGCCAGCGATGTGAGAGGAGTTTACCGTGCCTCAAAGCCAGCCGATATGACAAAAGTCACATTGCCGTAGCTTTTCGTTAAGCCGCGCGAGTCATGGTTTGGATCTGACTTTCGGATGGCGGTGTTAGGGCTTCCCTGAGAACCTCGTCGATCGTGTCCACGGGAATGAAACGCATCTCCTTGCGTAGCTCCTCGGGCACCTCCTCCAGGTCCAGCTCGTTGCGCCTGGGCAGTATCACCGTTCGGATACCGGCTCTGTGAGCTGCCAGCACCTTCTCCTTTATGCCGCCCACAGGGAGCACCTTGCCGCGCAGTGTTACCTCTCCGGTCATCGCCACGTCCTGCCGAACCAGCCGGCTGGTAACCATAGAGGCCAAAGCGGTGGCCATGGTGACCCCAGCCGAAGGCCCATCTTTGGGGATAGCGCCAGCGGGAACGTGAATATGGAAATCTTTGTCTTCGAAAATCACAGGGTCAATCCCTAGTCGCGGGGCGTTGGATCGGACGTAGGAGAGCGCCGTCTGAGCCGACTCTCGCATCACATCTCCCAGCATGCCCGTGAGGATCAACCGATTGTTCCTGCCCTGCATCATGGTGGCCTCTATAAAAATGATGTCCCCCCCAGATGGAGTCCAGGCCAGGCCTGTAGCTATCCCAGGGCGGTCTATTCGCTCGGCTACCTCTGCGAAGAAGCGCGGACGGCCCAGATAGTCGCTCACCTTTTCCGCGGTGATCTGGATAGGGGGTTGGACCCCCTCCGCTATCTGGCGGGCGGCTTTTCGATAGACGTTGGCAATCTGTCGTTCGAGGTTTCGCACGCCAGCCTCTCGGGTGTAGTTTTGGATGATTGTCCTGATCGCATCGTCGTCAAGGACAACCTCCTCTTCCATCAATCCGTGGGCACTCAACTGTTTTGGCACCAGATATTGCCGGGCGATGTGCAGCTTCTCCTCCTCGGTGTAACCCGCCAGCTCCAGCACCTCCATGCGATCCAATAGCGGCCGTGGGATAGTGTCAAGGTTGTTGGCAGTAGTGATGAACATTACCCGCGAGAGATCGAACGGCACGCCCAGATAGCTGTCCGTGAAGCTGTTGTTTTGAGCCGGATCCAACACCTCCAAGAGTGCCGCGGCGGGATCGCCTTGATAGCCGATGGCGAGTTTATCTACCTCGTCGAGCATGAATACGGGATCGGCGCTCCCAACGCGCCGTATGCCCTGGATGATCCTTCCGGGCAGGGCACCGATATAAGTCCTGCGATGCCCTCGTATTTCCGCCTCGTCTCGGATGCCACCCAAAGATATGCGGATGAATTTGCGACCCATGGCTCTAGCGATAGACTGCCCTAGGGAGGTCTTCCCGACACCCGGCGGCCCTACCAAGCAGAGGATCGGCTCTCTCATCAGCCCCTCCTCGCCCGGTTCCTCACCAGTGCGCTCCTCCTTCAGCTTCCGGACGGCCAGGTACTCGAGGATCCGGTCCTTTATCCGCTCCAGGTCGTAATGATCCTCGTCCAACACTTGGCGCGCCCTGACGACGTCGATCCTCTCTCCGGTAGTCTTATTCCACGGCAGGCTCGCTAACCAGTCAAGATAGGTGGTGATGATCCCGTGCTCAGGGGATGAGGCGGGCAGTTGCTCGAGTCTATTTAGCTCTCGGTCGGCCTCCTGCCGAGCTTCCGGTGGCAGATTGGCCTCTTCGAGGCGCTTCCTAAGCCGTGCGGCTTCTCTGCCGGCCCCGGCTTCTTCACCTAACTCACGCTGGATAGCCCGCAACTGCTCGCGAAGGATGTATTCTCGCTGGTTCTTAGCGATCTGCTGTTGGGCTTGAGTCCTGATCTGCTCCGCGATCTCCAACACTTCGATTTCCCGCCGAACATGATCGATCAGTCGCTGTAGCTTTTCGCGTATCGAGTCGATTTCCAGAATGTCTTGTTTGAAGGGGACATCGCCCCGAACGTTGGAGGCAACCAGATACGCTAGTTGTCGTGGGTCCTCTATGCTACTTGCGACAGTGGCAAGTTCATTGGGCAGATAGGCAGATAACTCGACCACCCGCTGGAAGAGCGACACCAGGGTACGGCGCAGCGCCTCCACTTCCGGTGTGCGCTCCTCGATCTCCGGCCTCAACTCGACCCTCGCTACCAGGTAGGGTTGTTCGCTGATGAAATCCAGAAGGATAATCCGCTCCAAACCCTGGACGGTGACACTCATACCGCCCTGGGGTTGCCGCATCACCTGGAGAATTCGGATTACGGTACCCATTTTGTACACTTCGGAGGGGCCGGCTCCCTCAACCTCTGGCTGCCGTTGGGCTACTAAACCCAGGTATCGGTCACTTTTGGATACATCCTCGATCAACTTCAGGGAGCGCTCCTGGCCAACCTGCAGTGGGATTGCTGCATAGGGATAGGCAACGGTCCCACGGAGTGGGAGGATGGGCAATACCTCCGGGATGCTCTGCAGTAGCTCTTCCCTGCTCTCAACGTCTATCCCCATCTTGTTTTGATCTTTTGCCACTGCGCCCGCCTCCTTACAAGAACTCGCTTACTCGTACTCATGTCGGACAGCACAGACCGGTTGGTGAGGAGGGGCAAGGGACGTGCCATTGATCGGGTTGCCGGGGATGGTTCACGGCACGAGTCAAAATGTAGCGTCGGGCACAAGGCCCGACGCTACAGCATTGGACTGTTACACGAACTGACTGTTTGTATGAACCATGCCGGTTGCCGAGTCCTGAGTCCTGCGTCCTGAGTGCTGAGTGCTGATGGCTGATGGTTGTTGCCTTGTGCTTGGCCTCGTCCTGCATAACGAATCGTGGTAGGCGGCAAACGATGGTACAATGTTGGGGAACAACACGTTTGAAGGGCGCGAGGTGAAAAATGAAGGCAACCAACGAAAAGAAGGTGGACATAGCCAAGGATATCCTGGTGGCTTATATCGGCCGTCTTCCCGACGATAAACGCGATTTGAATTCTGTCTGCGATGCCGCAAAGAGGATCTTCGAGACGGTCGACTCTCTACTGGAGACCCAGGAGGGCCCATCCGGGTCCGCAGGGTTCAGGCTATAAAAAGTCCTGAGTCCTGGGTCCCTAGAATACAGGACTCAGGACTCAGGACCTAAAAAATCAGGATTTGGGTAATATCTCGACCTTGCCCCGTTTTACCCCCGCTGCGAACTTCTTTGCGTCCTCGTCGGTTCCAACGATGGCGTTGTAGTGCATTGGGATATAGATGTTAGCCTTAACCACTTCATTGGCAGCCTTGATTGCTTCGTCGGCAGTCATCACATAGGTACCGCTCACAGGCAGCAGGGCAATATCTACATCGATCCCATTCATCTCTGGGATGATGTCGGTATCCCCGGCAATGTAGTAGCGCTTGCCTCCAGCGGTAAAGATATACCCAACGAAATCAGTCGATTTGGGATGGAACGGCTCGCCTGGGTTGCGGAATTTGTTGACGTTGTATGCCCAGGTGGCTTCGATGGGTACGCCCTTGACCTCAATCTTGCTGCCGGGCCTGACCACTTCGATATTCATCTTCAGCTTATCACCACAAGATTCGGGCGCAACTATGACAGTATCTTCCTTCAAGATTTTGGCGACATCCTGCGGCTCGCAGTGGTCGAAGTGATCGTGGGTGATCAGGATGATGTCTGCCTTGTCCGCTCCCTCTTCCAGCCGGAAGGGATCGGTGTAGATGACTGTAGGTCCACTGGAGACCTTGAAGACGTCGTGCCCAAGCCACTGGATGTTCTCTGGCACCTTTCCACCTCCTACATCGATCGTGTACTGTCAATGATTATAGCACAGAGTAGTTGTAGCTAATCCCCCAGAAAGATACCTACTCCCTTAGCAACCTGCACTAACTCCCCTTACGCTACGCTTTCCATTCGGATTATCCAGCGTTCAGGGTGCAGCACATCATCCATCGTGGGAAGGCTTTCAGGACCGTCGAACGCCTGGTTAGCGAACTCGATTCCCCTCGCCTTTACTACGTGATCAACGAAGAGCTCCCCTAATCTGTACTGCTCCATCTTCATCGACAACCCAGTGAGCTTGAGAAAGAGACGCTCGATCTGGCTTCTTTCCTTTTTTCTGCCTTCCACCTGTCGTTTGATTTTTTCGAAGTTGGGCATAGTGGTCTTCCCAACCTCGTTCATCACATGATTGCTGTAACCCTCCAACAAACACATCATGGCCTGTAATTGGCCCATATACTTCTGCTGGCGAGGGCTCATAATGGATTCCAGGATGCTCCGGCCTGACCTCAGGTTATCGAACATGCGGGTGACCATTGCGGTCGGCCCATTGGTGCCTGAAGACCGTCGAACCTCTTGCAGCATTGTGTCGAGGTAAGCGCGCAAGATGTGGTTCATATAATCCCTTATCCAGGGGAATACCTCGAACTCGTGAGCGTGAGTCGTCTCGTGCAGGGCGATCCAGGTCCGGAATTCCTCAGGGGGCAAGCCCAGCTCCGACTCGATAGCCTCTATGTTCTGTTGAACGAAGTACAGCTTACCTGTCGACATCGGTTCCCTGCCCAGTATGTTCATGTCATACTGGCCCAGCACCCGACGTGATAGGTAGCCCAGCAGCAGGCCTATCTGGCTGCTGACCGCCAATTGATTCAACTGAGGAACCCCAGGGACCACCACTACGCTGCTGCGCCCTAGCTCCCTATACAACTGCTCCATGGGCTCGAACATCTGGCGGAAGCTGATTACGTTGGCCTCGATCCACTCTTTCCGCCCCATTACGGAAATTTCGATCCCGGTGGATGGAAGCCTGGTCCCAGTGTAATCCGCAATCGGACCCTCGAGCCGGCGGACCATATCCTCATAGCTGGCTCGGAGGTTTCGGGATGTCCAGGGCGAAACGGCCGGAATTTTTCCACAGGTTCTCAGGGCGATTTCCTGCACCCTGGACCAATCGAGAAGATCGCACTCGTTTTCCAACCAACGGCGCCCAGCTACTACCCACAAGGCGCCAGCGGCCGCTCCAAGCAGCATGCCCGTCCGGAAGGCGAGTTTACCGTATTTCATGAGATGCCTTTCTAGACAAAAGAACGTTCGTAGTAGGTAATATAAGGAATTAACAGAGAAAGGTGAGTGCCCTTGGGATGATTTGGAATCGGGCGGGAACCGAACCTAGCGGATCGCCGTCGGCCTGAATCCGTACCGGTTGGACCGACTCCACGCTTACCGTCCGCGTTCGTTCCACTTTCACCTTAGGGTGGTGAAGATGGGTCCCCTTGTAAACTTTCGGGAAGTTGCAGACCAGTTCAAATGCATTAACATCCCCGATGGTGATTACATCGAAAAAGCCATCGCCTATCGCTGCATCAGGAGCTATCTGCATACCCCCACCGAAGAATCTGCCAATGGCAACCACCACCATGTTTATACGGCGGCTCTCCTGAACCCCGTCAATAGTCAACTGGACGTCCTTGTTCCGGTAGCCCATCAGGGTTGTAGCTATACTAGCAACGTATGGGATAGTGCCCCTTACGTAGCGGTTGAAGCCATTTCTGCGGAGAACAACCTCGGTATCGTAACCAAGCCCGGCAGCGTTTACGAAATATCTACTCTCCGGGCCAGTATTACCAGTATAGGATACCATGCCTAGGTCGGAAACCGCTTTTTTAGGGCAGGCGAGACGCAGGCACGCCTCCTCTACGCGGCTGGGGATCTTTAAGGAGCGAGCCAGGTCAGAACCGGTTCCGCTGGGGACAATACCGATCTGAGGTATAGCCCCTCCAGCAGCCGCTGACATCAGGCCGTTTACTGCCTCGTTCAGTGTACCGTCTCCTCCCACGCAGATAAGGCGGTGGAAACCGTCCTCTCTCGCTTTTCTGCTGAGATCGACAGTGTGGCCGGCGAACTCGCTGAATACAAATTCGAATTTGAACAGGCTGGCTAGTAGATCCCTTATCATCGGCCAGCGGCGCTCCGTAGTACCCCCAGCAGAAACAGGATTGACTATAACAATACATCGATCAGTCATTACTGACCCCTTCCATTCGCGCGGTCGTATGATCTATTTAACTCGAGTAGGTAGCCGCAAGCGTAACCAACAGTTCCCTCAACAGTTATTTATTTTACTGATCCCAGCATGGACTGCTAAACATGATAACCAGCTTCCTTGATGCAGCCACGGATTATGTGACGCTTGTGCCGGAGACGGCCGACGGCCAACC
>JBMNNU010000181.1:0-6657 GCA_050942695.1 Chloroflexota bacterium | reverse complement strand
AAAGCGCTGCAGCCTCAGGAAATGAGGGTCGGAGGAACCCGTAGCCTCTCTCGCACGCCTCGCCGAAACCGGGAAGATGTGAGGCTGGAAACCCAGCAGTTGGCTGACCTTTTCCCCAACGAACCCAGTTACCTGCTCGAGCTCCCTTTCGTTGCGCAGCAGATCGATCTTATTGATTACCAGCACGACCTTCTTGCCCCAACTGCGAATAGCCTCCAGGAAAGCTCGCTCGCTCTCAGTGAAGGGGCGGTCTGCCGAAGTGACAAATAGCACGAGGTCGCTGCGGGGAACGAACTGCTCAGTCAGCACCTGGTGTTCGCGAAGGACGGCGTTGGTTCCAGGGGTATCCACCACCGCCACATCCCGCAGGATCGGGGCGTTGTACTCCCGCTCCAGAACGTGACGGCTCAACCAGCGCTCTGCTCCGGCTTCGCCGTAATGCAGGAGGTTGATGCTGGTGGTGGTGGGTGTTACCCCCTCCTCCAGCAGTGGCGCTCCTAATAGGGAGTTGATCAGTGCCGATTTCCCTGCGTTGAACTCCCCAACTACCACCAGCAGGAACAGGCTCTCCAAATCCAGGGCAGCCTGCCGCAGGGTGTCCAGATCCTCTTTGGCTGCGCCAAAAGCTGCAAGTTCGGCTCGGAGATCCTCGATAGCGGTTCGAGTCTGGTTGCGCAGTTGGCTATCCCGTTCACTAAGCAGCTTCGAGAGATCGGTCAATAGGGTACCTCTCTGGTGAAATCGTGTTTCAGATCCCCTTACAGCGCTAATTATATCACTGGGGCGCGATGAGATGGTTCACACAAACAGCCAGATCTGTAGCGTCGGGGCTTGTCCCCGACGTGGTACCTCGTCGGGCACAAGGCCCGACGCTACGTCATGACTAGTGCCGTGAACCATGCCCGCGCGTTCCTCAACGGGCACAGGATTTGCAGCCAGGAATGGGCTGTCCGACCGTCGGACGGATGGTAATGAGAAAGGAGGGAGACGATGCGCTACAACTGGCTTGACTGGACGGCCTTTGTGTTGGTGATCATCGGGGCTATCAACTGGCTGCTGGTTGGGCTTTTCGGGTTCAACCTCGTCACGGCCTTGTTTGGAGCCGTACCAGCTTTGGTAGCCATCATTTACGTGCTTGTTGGTTTGGCTGGACTGTACCTGATCTACACCATCTCCCGCACGAGCCGAGAGGTGGTATCGTAGCCTGAAATCTCTGTTATCGGAAGCGGTCGACGGAAGGATACAGCTTAATCCAACGAGGTGAGCGCAAGGGCGCGCCGGCGAAGACGCCGGCACGCCCTTGTAGTGTGCACAGTCGACAGGGGAAGAATAATGAGAACGAGAGTTGTGGGAATGCTTGATCTATGGGCAGCGGCGCTTACCGTAGTTGGCGCTATAGCCTGGGGCTTATATGGATTGTTTGGGCTAAATATCTTCCGGCGAGGGATGGCAGCCCCCGTTAGGGTGGAGAGGCTTCTTTACACGGCCATCGGTGTTGCGGGGGCTTGGATTGGAATCGTAGTATCAACCCCTGTAGTGCTCGCTACTCTAGGCCTGAAGGGGCTCTATAGAGCACCGAGGCGGGCCATCCGTGCAATTGGGGGGAGGACTCTGCCGACGATTGGTGGTACTACATTGCGCGGAAGGGAAGTGCTGCTCCCCAGCGATACCCTTGGGCTGGTAACCTTCCTGGTTGTCGGTTTCAGCTACGACCAGCGGCCGGAGGCGACGAGGTGGATCCAGGCAATCAAAGATCGTTTTGCCTACAGCTCAGATGTCGAATATTACCTGATAGCTATGGTACCCGGTATTTACGGACCCCTGTCTCCTTTGGTAGATGTCGGGCTGCGCTGGGCCTTTGCGTCCGAGCTGCACGATCATATCCTGGCGGTGCACGGCTCGACGGGCTCGTTCAGAAGGGTGTTGGCAGCATCGCCCGTTAGCAACGTATGGCTGTATCTACTGGACAGGGATGGCAGGGTGGTATTCCAGTATGGGGGCTCCTTCGACGAGGATGTATTCAGTGAAATGGTATCTGAGGCGGAAAGGGCTCTCCGTCGGATAGAGTTCGTTCCCGCCGGTGGGAGAGTCGAGAGACCCAGGGCTGCCTAATTAAGTTTCGGGTTCCGGGACAGGCTGCTTCCGCTTGAAGCGGATGCTGACCTTCTGCCCCAACTCGTCGATCAGGCTGTAGGCCACCGGCACAGCAATCAAGGTGAGCAGGGTGGATGTGACCAGCCCACCGATGACGCTGATGCCCATCGGCTGGCGTAGCTCCGCCCCCGCCCCGAAGCCTACGGCTACGGGGATCATGCCGAAGATCATCGCCAGGGTGGTCATTAGGATCGGCCTTAGCCTGACGGGGCCTGCCTCGAGGATCGCCTCACGTACGTCCAATCCGCGTCGGCGCAACTGATTGATGAACTCCACCAGCAGTATGGAGTTCTTGGCGACCAACCCCATCAACAGGATCATCCCTATCATAGCCAGCATATCCAGGCTGAATCGGCCGACCAGCAGCGCTGTAAGAGCGCCCACCAAGGAGAACGGTAGGGCTAACATGATGGTGATGGGGTGGATGAAGGAGCCGAACTGGGATGCGAGGATCATATAGACGAAGGCTACGGAGAGGATGATGGCCATGTTCAGCGAGTCGAACGCCTCGTCCATATATTTTGCGTCGCCGGCCAACCTGATGGTCGTGCCCTCCGGCAACGGAATCGTTTTCGCCGCTTCTCTGGCCTGTTCCAGGATGTTCCCCATATCTCTGCCGACGAAGCCTCCGCCTACTAGGATCTGTCGCTGTCGGTTCTGTCGGTCGATGCTGTTGGGCTCCACTGAGGGTGCCACGCTGGCCACCGCCGAGAGGGGCAATGGCTCTCCCCGACTGGTGAATACCGGTAGTTGGAGTATCTTTTCTGGGTCATTCCGATCGGCCTCCGCCAGCCGTACCAGGATATCGATGTCCTTATCTTTATCCCTGTAGCTTCCTGCCACCTCCCCATTGATCAGCGTTCGGACGGTGGCGCCGGCTTGAGATGTGGAAACTCCGAGGTCGGTTGCTCGGTTCCGGTCCAGGGTGATCACCCGCTGCGGCCTCCCCTCCTTGATGGAGCGGTTCACGTCGGTGATGCCCGGCACCTGCTGGAGCTTGGCCATCAACTCGGTCGAAATCCTATCGATCTCTGCCATATCGGGACCCTCTACGCTGAACTGGATGGGTCGCCCTCGTACGGAGCCAACCATCATACTGCCACCGAATAATGCTGTGGTGGTGGCTTGCTTTTCTACCATCACCTTGGCGCCGGTTATTGTGGAAAGCAGTTGTGGGCGCACCCTCTCGATAACCTCATCTGTTTTGCCGAGCGATTTCAATTCGACGTATAGGGTAGCCTTGTCTACCGTCCCCTCGGCGGCGCCCACCATAGTGAAAAGCTGCTCTACCTCGGGATCCTTGAGCAGCACATCCTCCGCCGCCTGGGCAGCGCGGTCGGTATCCTCAAGCCTTGCGCTGGCTGGTAGCTCCACGACGACTCTGAACTCCCCCTGGTCCACTACGGGTAGGAAAGACCTGGACATCAGCGGGAGAGGCAGGACACTGGCGGCAAAGGATACCACACTCACCAGCACAACCCACCGCCGGTGATCCAGCGCCCAGGCCAGCAGCGAGCGGTAGCCCCGGTTGAGAGTTTCAAAAAATGCCAGGAACCGGCTTTCACTCGAGGCACCGTTTCGGGATGGATCGATGCGCTGGAACAGGTAAGCGGATAACATCGGGGCAAAGGTGAAGGCCTCTATCAGGGAGATCACCACCGCCACCACCACGGTGAGTCCGAACTCCCGCAAGAATCTGCCGGTTACTCCACCGACGAAGGCGATAGGCAGGAAGACGGCTACGATAGTGGATGTGACCGCCAGTACTGCCAGCGCAATCTCCGCCGTCCCCCTTCCGGCCGCTACTTTGGGCTCCTCCCCCCGCTCCATGTGCCGGAATATGTTCTCCCGGACCACGATGGCGTCGTCGATCAGCATGCCGATGGATATGGAGAGGGCCATCAGGGTTACGATGTTGAGGGTGAAACCCATGGAATACAGCACCCCGAAGGTCCCGAAAACGACTACGGGCAATCCGGCTACGGTGACCAACGTGTTGAGAACGTCCCTGAAGAACAGATAGACGACGAATGCCGCCAGAATGCCCCCCAACAGGAGCGAGATTTGAACGTCGTGCACCGATTGGCGGGTGTAGGTGGATTGGTCGTAAGCGATGCCGAACCTCAGGTCGGGGTACTGCTGCTTGAGTAGTTCCAGCTCTTTTTTTACTCCGTCGGCTACCTGGACCAGGTTGGTCCCCGACTGTTTCCGCACCTCGGCAACCACGCTCTCGCTGCTGTTGAGGCGGGAGATGGAACGTACCTCCTCGTATCCCTCAGAGATGTCGGCTAGCTCCTTCAGCTTGATGGTGGAGCCCCTAAGGGTGGGCACGGAAAGGTTTGCCAACTGCTCCAGAGAGCGTACCCGTCCCTCAGTCCTGACCAGCTCCTCGGCTCTCCCGTTGGAGATGCGCCCGCCCGGCACATCCAGGTTCTCCCCATGGATCGCCTGTAGCACCTGATAGGGCGGGATCGCATAAGCCTTCAAGCGGTCCAGCCTGAGATCCACGTGGATCTGCCGCACTCGGCCGCCCGTTATCTCAGCGGAGGCGACGCCGTTTACCCTCTCGATGCGGGGCTTTATCACGTCGTCTACTATCGTTCGAAGCTCCTCTGGAGAGCGAACGCCGGATGCATCGGCGATGGCGATAGTCATCATTGCGGATGCGCTCATATCCATCTTATGGATCAACGGTTCGTCGATATCCGACGGTAGGGCGTTGCGGATGATGTTTATCCTATCTCGCACGTCGTCGAAAGCCCTCTTGGGGTCTGTCTCCATGCTGAACTCGATGACCACCAACGACACGCTATCCATAGAGGAGGAGCGGATGCTCTCAACCCCGTTGATGGAGACGACCTCATCTTCTATCGGCTTAGTCACCGACCTTTCAACCTCTTGAGGGTCAGCACCGGGGTAGACGGTTTGGACTGCCACGATGGGCAGGGATGCGTCGGGGAGGAGATCCATGGCCATGCGGGAGTAGAACAGTCCGCCGGTGATCAGCACTGCTGCGACTAGCATAGTGATGAAGACTGGTTGGCGGATAGAGAGATCGGATAGCCACATTTTCATTGCTTTCAGCCCTCAGCAATCGGATTTCAGGCGTTGCTTTCTAGCAAGCCGATTGCTGGTTGCCGATCTCTGATTGCTTTCTATCGCCATGGCGGTTTCGTGGAGGATGTCAAAAGCCCTGGCGACCGTTCGGAGATCATCCAGGCTCAAGCGATCCAGAATCTCATGGAAATAGCGCAATCCCGCGCTCAGCAACCTCTCTAACAGCTCTGCTCCGGCCGGGGTTGCCTGTAGCAAGACGATCCTCCGGTCGTTGGGGTTTTCCAACCTTTGGATCAAACCCTGGTTGACCAGTCTGTCCACGACACCAGTGGCAGTGGAAAGAGTCATCCCAAGCGCTCGGGCTATTTTGCCTGCCGGCATCGGCTCGGCCCCTCCGGCTAGAAATAGCACTTTCAACTGAGGCATAGTCAACTCTAGGCCTGCCCAGTCGAGGGACCTGGCTACCTGGAGATACTGGTAGAGCCGTTTATCGATGTCCAGGATATGGGCGATGACCATATCCCGCTCGTCGCTCACGGAAAGCCGCTCCTACTATTCAGGGCAAAATTGTTCGCACAACAGAAACTATCATGCTAACGCGAAGTATTCTAGCTCCGGCTTGAAAAGAGGTCAAGTAGAAGCGGCCGATTCTGTACTTTTATCTATTCCTCTATTGATGCGCTGTTTCTCAAGTAGGGTAGGGGTTTATCCCCTACCGTTTAGCCCTCGTTCACCGCGAGGCGGCAGGGGACAAGCCCCCGCCCTATGTCAGGAATTTGCGGAACGAAGCAATTGATCACTGCATGGGAAAGTTAAGTAGTTGTTGGGGACACCTCGTAACGATTAGGGACACCCCGTAACGCGTGCCCTGGACCCGCTTTTGGCAACCTATGCAGTGATCGGTATCTACCGAGATAGGTAATCAAGGATACTCTCGGCTTCGGGTTTGGAAATGCCAAGGTTGGGCATCGGCATGCTGTACTTTTCGATCAACTCAGCGGCGATGGGGTCGTCGCGGGCGATCACCTGGTCGGGAGCTACGATGAACTCCAAGATCCAATCGCGAGAGCGCTTCTGAGCTACGCCCTCCAGGTCTGGCCCCGCGAGATCCCCTCCCCCAACTGTATGGCAGGAGGAGCACTTAGCCCTGAATATAGCCTCGCCCTCAGATGTGTCGTGAAAACCCGGTTGGGATTGTGCAACTGCGCTCTGGCCGACGCTTGCCGCCGCTACGGATGCTTGGGTAGGGTAAACGCTCTCCTGCCAGCGAAAGGTCATGATCGCCAGCATTGCCCCGAGAGCTGTGCTTCCTATTACTATACTGATACCCAATATGTGAACTGACCTCATTCAGCAACACCTCGGCTCATTGATAAGCGGCAAAGGTTAGAAGAGCTATCACTATCGCTGCTGCGAGACCTGCAACTATCGCCAGGGGACGACGTC
>JBMNNU010000180.1:0-6735 GCA_050942695.1 Chloroflexota bacterium | reverse complement strand
CTGGGCATACCCGCTGGCGCGATGTTCAAAACACTCATAGCCAGGGGGGAGCGGCAAGGGGTTATCCTGGCCTTGGTGCCCGGCGACGAATCGCTCAGCCTTCGAAAGCTCGCTCAGGCCATGGGCGACAAACGGGCTGAGATGGTTGACCCTTCGGAGATATCCCGGTTGACGGGCTTCATAAAAGGAGGGGTGTCACCGCTGGGAGGCAGGCGCTCCTATCCGGTGTACCTGGATAGCTCCGCTCTCCAGCATTCCACCATCTGCGTGAGCGCCGGCATGAGAGGGCTCGCCATTTTGATCGCGCCATCAGACCTGGCCAAGGCCACTAAAGCCACCGTAGTAGACATCCTCGAGTAAGGGCGCTCGACCGCGCGCCTTTACGGCTGGGCGCGCAACCCCACGCACCTACCAGTTGGCATACTCCCTGCATCCCTCCGCCTGAATTCCGACCTTATACCGTTATGGAGTGAGCGGATGGCACACAGCAACAAGGGCCGCCAGGGGGGGAAATCCACAACCATTGCGGCGAAAAACGTGACAGAAGAAGATATCCGCTTTCTGGAGAAGTACGGGGATAGGCTCTCCGATACTACGCTCAGGGCAAAGTGGATTCACAACGTCGACGAGCACGAGGACAAACCGGGGCAATCGCTAGCCACGCGAAGCCACGAGGTGATCAAACAGTGGGCCGAGGAGCGGGGTGCCCAGCCGGCCACGGTGCCGGGTACGGAACACGAGGGGCGCCCTGGGGTTCTGCGCTTTAACTTTCCAGGATACGGAGGCCAATCTCTGCAGCTTATCGACTGGGAGGATTGGTTCAGGAGCTTCGACGAGAGAGACCTCGTCTTCGTCTACCAAGAGCACCAGTCTGGCGGAAACCTGAGCAACTTCTTCATGATGGACAGTCCGCATCGCGAGCACGAGTAAAATGCCGCGATCGCGCAGGGGTGTAAGTGGATCTCTGCGCGATCGCGGATCAGTAGTGGTAACGTTAGACCAATCGAGCTTCCCGAACGAGATTGAGCAAATCCCTTAGAATGGAGGCCGCTGCCGGTATCCTACCCGAGGCTCCCCCCGTCACAGTCAACGTGCCCAGTAGATCTGAATGGAACGTAACACCCTTCTCGGTGCCATCTACCTTCGCCAAAGGATGGTCCGCGTTCAGTTCGGTCGGGCGAACGACGGCTCGCAACCGGCCTTTCTCCCACTGAGCCGCTCCTATCAACTTGATCGCCTTCCCACCAGCGTAGGCAGCTTGAACTCGCTCGACTGAGAGCTGCGTGATGCCCTCTCTCTCTACGTCGGATAACCGCAGCGATCCACCCATCAGAGTGTTGGCAAGGATCAACAGCTTGTTGGCAGTGTCGTAGCCCTCCACATCCAGTGTGGGGTTGGTTTCCGCAATCCCCAGACGCTGGGCCTCTTGGAGCGCCTCCTGGTAGGTTACCCCCAGGTCACGCATCCGGGTTATGATGAAGTTGGTGGTTCCGTTGAGGATGCCTTCTATCTTAGTCACCTGCGACCCGGCAAGCTCGTACATCCCCACGCTCACCGTGGGAAGAGCAGCGGCGGTAGCAGGTCCATACATCAGCTTGAGGCCGCGGCTGCGAGCAAGGTCCCGTAGCTCGGCGAAGGCAACCACCAGCGGCCCTTTGTTGGCGGTTACAACGTGCATACCGCGGTTCAGCGCTGTCTTAATATGGGTGAGGCCGGGCTCGCCATCCACCACGTTGGTGGGACTTGCCTCCACCAGTATATCTGCCTGGGCTCGTTGCACCAGATCCAGGCCCGACATACCAGGCACGCCGAGCCCTGGATAATGGCAGATACCGCCGGCGGCTTTCATGGTCTCCAGCAGTCGCTCGGGAGGCAGAGGGTCAGTAGACACTACGCCGCCGGTGATATCCGCAACGGCGGTTATCTCGAATCTGACCCCGTAATCGCGCTCCAGTCTGTTCCCGTGGTCAACCAGTATGGATGCAAGGGCTTGTCCTACATTTCCAAAACCGATCAAAGCTAAAGAAACAGTAGCGATTGTATCCCCTCCTTAGATTTAGTATTTACTCTGTTTGTTCCTGCTCACCTTCTTCCACTAAACGGGTAACACGAGCTTTCCAGACCCTCCTGCCGCGCATGGAGAGCACCTCCACGGTGGCATCCGGAAGGGTCACCATGTCTCCCTCGATGGGGATTCGGCCGAGCCGAGCATAAACAAGCCCTCCGACAGTGTCAACGCCCTCGGTCTCCAGGTCCACCCCCAGGGCGCTGCCAACATCCCCCAGGTCGGCGCCTCCGATAACCACCGCCTGGTTCTCGGCTACCATCTGGATCTCCGGCTCCTCCCGGGAATCGTACTCGTCGCGGATAGGGCCCACTATCTCCTCCAGGAGGTTGTCTAGGGTCACTATCCCAGCGGTGCCTCCATACTCATCCACCACGACCGCCAGGTGAAGCTGCTGCCGCTGCAATTCAGGGAGTAGCTCGGCGACCCGTTTAGATCCTGGTATATGGTAGGCCCGGCGCATGATGCTCGTTACCGGCTTGTGTATCTGCTCTTCTGTGGCGTTTGGAGGCAGATTCTGCAGCACATCCTTAGCATGGACTACACCGATGATGTTGTCCAGATCCCCATCGTATACGGGCAAACGAGTGTGGCCGCTATCCACTACCGCCCGCCGTGCCGCAGCGATGGTCGCAGTCCGGGGCAGGGCTCGCACGTCCACCCTAGGCACCATCACCTCTTCCACCAGGGTATCTCCAAACTCGAACACCTCGTCGATCAGCTTCCGCTCCTGTGGCTCGACGATCCCCTCCTCCTCGCCGCTAGCGACGATGGCCATGATCTCTTCCTCGGTAATCGGGTTGACTCTCGCTCGCTCCGGGCTGCCGGCAAGCCTCATCACCAAACCGATGCTGGCAGTAAGGATCCACACCAGTGGAGCGGCTAAATAGGAGATCATTTCCACAGGGCGGGCTAATGTCAACGCTACAGCCTCTGCTCGCGCCATCGCCAGATTTTTTGGTGCGAGCTCCCCGAATACAAGGGTTACAAAGGAGATTATCACGGTGACCAATACGAAGGCGATTGTGTAGGCGTTCAGGGCGATTAACGGCACCGGCACGCCCGATAGCCAGGTGCTGACCACAAGCACCAGGCTTACGGCACCCACGGCGGATGCAAAGAAACCTGCGAGGGTAATCCCAACCTGGATGGTGGCAAGGAATCGGGCCGGCTGCTCGATCAATCTCTGTACCGTCATCGCCTGGGGGTTGCGCTCCTCCTCAGCCAGGTGGCGCAGTCTGGTCTTCCGCATCGAGACGATGGCGATCTCGGCCGCTGCAAAAAAAGCATTAATCACTATCAGGAGCAGGATCACCGCAAGCTGGAGGGTGATATCCTGGATAGCGACCTCTCCGGGCATACCGCTATCTTACCTCCAACGAAATTGTTCAAAGCGCGTCATCAAGACAATTGTACACCAATTGCGCCCCCACTTGACGCAAACCAACCTGAGGTATACATTGCTGTTGCTAGGTTAGTAGCCAGCCATCAGCTTTCAACCATTAGCCATTCTTACGAACTTAATCCGGCGATTAATCTCAACACTCGATGTTTTATTAAGCAAGTGGCTATTATTGGATATTGATAATGTTGATTATTAGTAAGCTGAAGGCTGACTGCTAAAAGCTGAAAGCTGTCAAATGGAGGAACTTACTTTGGACCATATATTCCTGGGCCGGCATCCGGGGTTGATGACCGACCTATACCACCCCGATGCAGCCTACGTGAGCTGGCGCACAGGCAGAAACGGGCTTGCAACTTTCGACCTGTACACCCGCTCAGCGCCTTTCGCCGGCACCTACATGCTGGTAGCCGGGCTAGAGATGGCCCTGGAATTCGTCCAATCCTTTCGCTACACCGATGAAGACCTGCGCTACCTGAGCCAGATCCGGGATTACGATCCGGGATTCCTAGAACATCTGCGAGACCTCCGATTCACTGGTGAAATCTTGGCGATGCCCGAGGGATCAATCGCATTTCCCAACGAACCGCTTCTTCGGGTAACAGCCCCTTTCCAGGAGGCGATGCTGCTGGAGTCAGGGCTGCTGCACATGGTGAGCCTGTCTACCCTCATCGCCACCAAGTCGGCTCGGATTGTCCATGCAGCCCAGGGTCGCCCAGTATCGGACTTCTCTCTCAGAAGGGCTCAGAACCCCTACGTTGCGACTCGCTCATCTATTATCGGCGGCTGTGTAAGCACATCCTTCCTGGCTGCCGCTTACGAGATGCGACTGCGAGCCACCGGCACTATCCCTCATGCTATGGTGCAACTGTACGATAGCGAGAAGGAGGCTTTCGAGGCCGTGGCTGAAAGCTTCAATCGCTACACCTTCCTTCTGGATACCTATAGGGTTCACGAAGCGATCCACACGGCAGTAGAGGTAGCGAGGGATTACCAGGACCGGATGGGCCACACCCTAACCGCCGTCCGATTGGACAGCGGAGACCAACTAGCGGATTCCAAGTACGTCCGCAAGGTGCTGGATGAAGCTGGAATGCAAGAAGTCCGGATCCTCGCGAGCGGCGACCTGGACGAGTTCCGCATCGAAGAACTGGTGAAAGCCGGAGCCCCTATCGACGGCTTTGGGGTAGGCACCGCTATCGGTGTCGGCTCTGCATCGTTGGAGCATCAAGCCCCCGGCGGCGCGCTTGGAGCCGTGTACAAGATGGTGTGGTATGAGGATGAGAAGGCGGTAGAGCGGCTGAAGATAAAGCTAGCCGGACAGAAGGCTACCTGGCCAGGTAAAAAAGAGGTTTACAGGATCGGACGCTTCGAGAAAGACGTTATTCAGTTGGAAGACGAGCGCAAGCCAACCAATGGCACTCGCCTGCTCAAACCGGTAATCCGCGACGGTCAGGTGATGCCTGGCGCCATACCCCCATTATCGGAGATCCTGGAGCTAGCTCAGGCCAACCTACAGCAGTTGCCGGAGCAGTATCACAATCTGATCGCTCAGCAGCCATACCCGGTGGAACGCAGCAAGAAGCTGATCGCCCTCCGCCACGAAGCCATGGAGCGCTACGGAGGAGATGAGAACGGCGAAAACGGGGGCCTGCTGGGGTAGATAGACCCATTGCAGCACCGGCTATCAAAGAAAGAAGTTGTATCGATTCGGTATCGTTATTCCTTCGCAGGCGGGAATCCAGAGCCGCCCACGCTCCTGAGATCAATGGATTCCCGCTTGCAAAGGAACGATGCTTATGAGGAAGGATGCGTTGCTGGCCTCTTGGCGAGATTCCTCTTTCCCCCGGTTTCGGGCGCAAAAAGCCCGAAGAGCAAGCCACCAACCAGGAAGAGACCCCCTGTTAACCACAATGAGACCTCACCACTGGCCACATCAGCTATCCAACCCAGCAAAACTGGCCCGATAGTGTAGCCTAAGTCGGCAAGGGTCCGGTAACAGCCCATGGTGATGGCGTTCATGCCGGGCGGGGCCACATCAGCAGCGTAAGCCGCCGGTGATGGGCCGCCGATCCCGCCGGCCAGGCCCCACAGCAGCGCGCTAAACAGCAGCCAGGAGTAGTCTGGCGCAAGGGCAAAAGAGATCATTGAAAGCCCTGACACCAGGGTAGAGGGTACGATAACCGGCTTTCGACCAAACTGATCCACCAACTGGCCGGAAAAGTACACCGTCGCCAGGTGTAAGGCGGATGGTACCGCCATTATTATCCCTATTTGATCGGCGGTTGCGCCCATCTTCGCAGCAGCTACAAGCGGCACGATCCCGAAAATCGCCCCAGTGCGAGCAAAGAACTGGACGAAAGTGACAAAGCTGACCAAGAGAAAGCCTACTTGTGAGAACAGCGCCTGCAACTGGCGGTAGAGAGAAAAATGGCTGGTGGCCATCGCGGAACTGGAGTACTGCTCCGTTTTCTCCCTAATCCCTTTGGTTTCTGGTATTTTGTCGAAGGCGACGATCCCGGCTATTACTCCGGCAGCGGAGTAAACGAAGAAGGGCGCGGAGAGCCCAAAATACTCCGCCAGGAACCCGCCGGGTACCGGACCAAAACCGATGGCGAAGAGGAATGCCCCCTGATATACAGCCATGGTGCGCCCGCGATTGGCGCGCGTGCTGATATCTGCCAGGATCACCTGGCTGGTGGTGATCACCATGGCGCCGCCCACCCCGGCCAGGAAGCGAGCGGCGAGGAACAGCTCATAACTGCCGGCGAGGCCACACAGCAGGTTCCCCACAATAGTAGCTATCTCCCCCAACACCAGGGCCCATCGCCGACCCATCAGATCCGCTAACTGGCCGGTAGGTACGTTAACCAGGAAGCGGGCAAAACCGTAGATAGAGATGGCAAGGCCGATAGCCGATTGTGAGACCCCGAAACTCTGAGCATAGAGGGGCAATGCCGGGACAACGGAGCCAAAGCCCAGTTGTGTCACCAGAATAACCACACTGACCCAGACCAGCGCCCTGTTGGTCTGGTAGAACCCCACAAGCCTTTCCCTGTATCCGCTCAAATCCGACATACTCCTTATGGAAAAGACCAATCAAACCCAGCTATTCTACAACAGTTACCGCCGCCATGTCTGGGCAATGCCCGGCATGCAATACCCTGCTTTATGCCCGGCTTGTACCGAAACAAGGTTTATTGGAACACCAAACAATGAAACGCCGCCTCTTTCACAAACAGATACGTCAAGCTTTGACAGCGCCGGC
>JBMNNU010000179.1:0-6738 GCA_050942695.1 Chloroflexota bacterium | reverse complement strand
AGCATCATCCCGGTGCAGCCCTTGATGGAGCGCTACCCGCTGGGATTCGGGCAGTGGTTGATCGCACTGGATTACGCCCTATCCCGCCCCCGGGAGATCGCCATCGTGGGCGAGCCCCATCTTGCGGAGACCCGCGCCCTGATAGAGGCCGCATCTTCCGGATACCGCCCCCACCAGGTCGTTGCAGCCTCGCGACCGGGGGTTGAGGCCTCGGACGTCCCGTTGCTCGAGGGGCGTAACCTCGTGGATGGCAAGCCGGCTGCCTACGTCTGCATCGACTACTCCTGTCGCCCACCCGTTACCGATCCGGAGGCGCTACAGGCCCTGCTAACCGGGGTTCATTCAACGGAGAGATGAGGGTAAAGACGCGCTCGAGGCGGTCAAGGTACTTATTACTGAAAAATCAGGCCGAACAGTACCGGCCGAGCAAGGGAAGGAGCGAATCTCGATATGGCAATCGAAATTGGAAGTGTAGCCCCTGAGTTCTCTCTGAAGGACCAGAAAGAGTCCGATATCACCCTGAGCACCTTTAAAGGGAAAAAGGTAATCCTGTCTTTCCACCCTTTAGCCTGGACGGAGTTTTGCAAACTTCAGATGCAGGATCTCGAAAAGCACAAATCTGACTTCGAGCGGATGAACGCCGTAGCCCTAGGTTTTAGCGTGGATAGCCTCCCATGCAAGAAGGCTTGGGCAGAGGCGATCGGGGTGAAGGAAACCTCAATTGTGGCTGACTTCTGGCCTCATGGTGGTGTGGCGCAGGCCTACGGGCTATTCCGAGAACGAAACGGCTTCAGCGAACGAGCTGTGGTGATAGTAGACCAGGAAGGTATTGTCCGCTGGCTTAAGGTTTACCCAATCAAATCAGTTCCGGATATCGAAGAAATCCTGGCCGTTACAGAAAAATTGTAAATACTGGCCGCTGCATAAAAGAGGTCAATAGAAGGGGTGGGAGTGTCTAATCCCACCCCTTCATTACACCATTAAACGCCCGTTGGCTGCATAGTCGGAACGAGTATTTTGGTGGAGAGGTTTGTTACCAGATGCTCGAAGTCCTCCAGGATGCGTTTCGCCTCGTCGGAATCCAGCGCCTTCATGAGATCCTCGGATGAGTCGAACTCGATCTCCATCACCCAATCCGGACCGCTGCCCACCAGGGTCGAATACGCCCTGATATTCTTGAAGCCCGGCTGTTTCTGGAAAAATGGCATACCCTGGTTGCGCATCCAGTTGTCGTGATCTGACTCGTGTCCGGTCATGATGCTATAGGTAACGAGATACTGCACCATCTCGCGGCACCCTCCAATTTTTACCGATTATTTCCCGAAGGAGCGGAGGTGCCGCAATGTTTGTGCCAGTAAGAAGTGCTGAGTGCTGTTCTGAGTTCTTAGTGCCCAGTCCTGAGTCCTGCGTCCTGTTCTGAGTGCTGGGTGCTGAGTGCTGAGTGCTTGTTGCATGAAGTCTCCAAGACCATTCCAAAGTTGGTAGGCCTCGTCCGAGAGTTCCTGAAAAAACGAAGCCCCTTCGGGGCTACCGTCCCAGCCCGAAGGGCTTCGTCTTCTCAGCGTGGTCGCTTCAGCGCCGCGCTATCAGCCCCAGCAATCGGCTTTACCAACTTCGGGATGGTCGGCAAGGCAGAAGGCACAGGGCACAAGGCAGCAGCACTCAGGACCCAGGACTCAGGACTCAGCACTCAGCACCTTTCCTACAGTAAGCATCCAAAATCTTCCTGATAATGCCAGAGGTGGAGCGGTCCTCGTGATAGGAGACAAGCTTCACCTGGCCGCCGTAGCTCTGCACGACCCTAGCCTCAGGGAGCGTGTCTAACTTGTAATCTCCACCCTTTACATAGATATCAGGCTTCAGGTCGGCTGCCAGCGCCTCGGCGGTGGGTTCCCCGAAGATCACCACGTAGTCAACCATCTCCAGAGCCGCCAACAGCTCCGCGCGGTCGCCCTCCGATACGATAGGCCGGCCAGCCTCCTTGAAGGAACGAACGGACTCATCGCTGTTGAGCCCTATCACAAGAACATCTCCCAGGGAGGCCGCTTCCCGAAGATATCGCACATGGCCGGCGTGCACCAGGTCGAAGCACCCGTTGGTTAATACTATCTTTTTCCCCTGTGATCTCACCTTGGCCAACTCAATCGCCAGCGATTCACGATCCAGCAGCTTTCCGGCCATAACCACCTCCTCCGGCACGCATCCCGATCAATGATAGCTCACAATGCGAGATAGTCTCTACCGCTCATTATAGGCAATAGGCGCCTGGGCCACAGCTATCGAGGCAAGGCCATCTGCCTTGTACCTATTGCTTGACATCTTTTGCCTTTGCCTCGAATATACCCGTGTTGCGGGGGCTATAGACATTGTGTACAATCGCTAAATGCTTAGCCCTTCACATTAGGGGTGAGGTAGGCAAAGAAAGCTAGGATAGTTCGGGGAGTATAGTACTCTCCAGACTGATCAATACTATTGGCCGCCGGCCTTATCAAAGGACAAACAGCATGCCTAGCATCTCAGCAGTTCTCCCCGCGTACAATGAAGAGAAGATAATCGCCGATACGGCAACATCTATGGCCAAAACGCTTGAGGACCTTACCGATGACTACGAGGTCATAGTCGTAAACGACGGCAGTCGCGATGCCACAAGGAAGATCGTAGAATCGCTCGCTGCCCAGAACCCCCGTATCCGGTGCGTCAGCCACGAGGTGAACCGCGGTTACGGTGCCGCCCTGTG
Source organism: Chloroflexota bacterium (assembly GCA_050942695.1). GTDB lineage: Bacteria > Chloroflexota > UBA6077 > UBA6077 > UBA6077 > JBMNNU01. Next base: position 4,001 of record JBMNNU010000179.1, on the reverse strand, counting down.
GACAGGCTTTACCTCGGCCACAAAGGATTTGATCTTCCTGACAGACGGCGATAAGCAGTTCGATCCGCGGGAGATTGCCCAGTTCCTGCCTCACATCCAGGATGCGGATCTGGTGATCGGCTACAGGGCGCCCCGCATGGATCCACCCATACGCCGATTTAACGCGTGGGGCTGGAACATGTTGGTAAGGTTGCTTTTTGGGTATGTTGCTAGGGATGTTGACTGCGCCTTCAAACTGTTCCGGCGCTCCGTTTTGGACACCGTCCATGTAGAGTCCGTTGGGGCTACCTTTAGCGCGGAGTTCTTAATAAAAGCTAGACGCCGCGGCTACCGTTTTGTGGAGTTACGAGCTACTCACTTTCCACGCACAGCCGGAAGCGCCACCGGGGCTAAACTATCCGTCATCCTCAGAGCTTTTCGTGAGTTGATCAAGCTACGGCTCACCCTATCAAAGTCGTTGAAGTCGAGGGAGCCTTTTGAAAGAGCTACCGGAAGCGAAACCCGGTAGGAGCGACGTTCCAGCCGCCCCTTCAGAGCTATCAGGCGACCCCATCACCCATGTCGATGGGGAGGGGGGGAGCAACCAGGGGTGGGACCACCCCAATCGCTTCACCATCCTAAAGATCGCTCCTACCTTCTTCTTCGCCGATTACGGCTGCCACGTCCGCATTCTGGAGGAAATTCGAGTTCTCCAATCCATGGGGCACAGGGCGGTTGTCTGCACCTATCCATCAGGACAGGATGTTGAGGGCATCGACATCCGCCGTGCAGATTACGGACCCTGGCACCCAGACGTTAAAATCGGTCCGGCGCGGCGAAAGCTGTATCTCGACCCTCTGCTCTTCATCAAGGCCAGCAGGGTAGCTTCGCAGATTAAACCGAATGTGGTCCACGCTCACCTTCACGATGGCGCCCTGATAGGCTTCCCTGTAAGCCGCGCTTGTAGAGTCCCTCTGGTCTTCGACTTCCAGGGGAGCCTGACCAGCGAGATGCTCGCACACGGCTTTCTCCACCGCAACAGCCCCCTATACCACATGTGGCGCCTGCTGGAAGACAGGATTGATCGGCTACCAGATGCCATCATTACATCCACGGCTAACAGCGCGGACCTCCTGATGAAAAGGTTCAACTGCCCATCCAACCGAGTATTCACCGTCGCCGATTGCGTAAACACCGACACATTCGTGCCCCGCTGGGCTATCAACAACTCTAACGGGTACTCAGATAGGCTAGAGCAGCTACGGGTATCGCTGGGAGTCCCTCTGGGCTACAAATTGGTTGTGTACGTTGGCCTTTTACAGGAATACCAAGGAATAAGTCACCTGCTGTTGGCCGCCCAGGAGCTTGCTGAGCGCCACCTGGATGTGCACTTTTTGATTATGGGCTACCCAGGCCTGGAAAAATATCGCAACATGGCCGACGAACTGGGAATATCCAACCGGGTCACCTTCACAGGCAGGGTACCCTACCACCAGCTCCCGCAGTACCTGGCGTTGGGAGATGTGGCCGTCTCGCCTAAGATGTCGGAGACCGAAGGGAACGGTAAGCTGCTGAACTACATGGCCATGGGCCTTCCGACAGTGGTGTACGACACCCCGGTCAACAGGGAGATCCTCGGCGATCTTGGGATCTACGCCCGTTTCGGCGATCACCGCGCCCTATCGGCTGAACTGGAGGCCATCCTGTACAACTCAGAGGCGTCTCGAGCCCTGGGTGAACAGCTTCGATCTAGAGCGGTATCCATGTTCTCCTGGACCAGGGGAGGGAAGCTGATCGAAAAAATCTACGAATTTGTTATAGGACGGTGATAGCGTGCAACCGTCAAGTAGATCTACCAGCCCAGACTGCCCAAATCTTTACTATTGAGCAACAAGTTACGGTTGTTACCATCTCCAGCCTCTGTTAACATGGCTCTCCGATCTTCCATCTAGATCCCGGAGGGAACATGAAAGCAAACCAGTTGTGGGATGCGGCTTTGGGCGAACTTCAAATGCAGATGACCAAGGCCAACTTCGACACCTGGCTGAAGGATACCTTCCTAGTCTCTCAGGAGAACGAGCTCTTCGTTATCGGGGTGGAAAGCCCATTCGCTGCCGATACGTTGGAGCAACGGCTCTCCCCAATGATCCGCAAGGTACTCTCTGGGATCGTCGGCCAAGACATTAGATTGCAGTTCGTCGTTCAGCAAAAGAAGAAGCGAGGGCGGGGTCGGCGAGCATCCAACACGCCTATGGATAGCAGCTATCCCGGCGGCGCCAACGGGGCTCAAAAGAGAGAGTGGGCACCCAACAACGGTTCTCTTGGCACACCCTTGAACCCCCGATACACCTTCTCCAGCTTCGTAGTGGGCAAGAGCAATCAACTGGTCCATGCGGCTTGCCAGGCCGTTGCCGACGATCCAGGACGGGCATACAATCCGTTGTTTATTTATGGCGGCGTGGGGCTGGGCAAAACCCACCTGATGCACGCCATCGGGCACGAAACCCACTTCCGCGGTATGCGCGTCCTGTACGTCTCATCGGAGACCTTCACCAACGAGTTGATCGACTCCATTCGTGAGCACCGAACGGAGGATTTCCGCAACAAGTATCGCAGGGTTCAGGTGCTGCTGGTGGATGATATCCAGTTCATCGCCGGCAAGGAGCGCACCCAGGAGGAGTTTTTCCACACCTTTAACGCCATCCACGAGGCCAACGGGCAGATCGTAATCTCCAGCGACAGGCCGCCCAAAGCGTTCTCGACCTTGGAGGACCGGCTGCGGTCTCGGTTCGAGTGGGGCCTCATCGCCGACATCCAACCCCCGGACCTCGAGACGCGGATAGCAATTCTCCGCTCCAAGTGCCAAAGCCAGAACTATCATGTGCCGGAAGATGTGCTGGAGGTCATCGCCCGCAAGGTTCAGAGCAACATTCGCGAGCTGGAGGGCGCACTTAACAGATTGGCTATGCTTACATCGGTAACAGGCGAACCGATAACGGTTCAATCCGCCTCCGCAGCCCTTGATGATGTGCTCTTCAATGCATCTCGGCGACTGGTAAAGCCTGAGACGATAGTGGAAACCGTAGCCCGTTACTACCACATCTCTGAAGATGAGCTGCGTGGCAAGCAGCGGGACAAGCGGATAGTGCAACCTCGGCAGATCGCCTGCTACCTTCTCCGTGAAGAAACAGAGCTTTCCCTGGTCGAGATTGGGCGGCTTCTGGGAGGCCGAGACCACACTACCGTTCTCCACAGTGTGGATAAAGTCGCTGCCGAAGTAGCCAGCGGGTCCATCATCACCAAGGATCTGTCGGCGTTGCGAGAGGCCATTTACTCAGCCTCCAACTCCTAGCCAACCACCGCGGTGGCCCTAATCCCACGAACATTATGAAGCAGGCCTTGATTCAAAAAATTGGGGCTAGACTAATCCCATAAACGGTTTATAATAGCACCCGTGGGGTTGGTTGGTACCTGATTCCCCACCCGGTCCTCAGCTTACCGGTCGCCGACCGGTAGCTATCATACAGGCACACGGACATAACATCCTCTACCTAAAGAGGGACCTTCCTGACAGCAGAGAGCTGCATCCGGCTCGTAAGCGCGCAGGGTTTCCCGGTTCTTTACAACCGGGAATCGTCTGAGCGCCTGAGAGGCCGGGGAAGCGAAGCAGGAAATCCTCGTCCCGATTTCACTAGCCCCCATAACGTCAATCTCATATTGTGCCCGAGAAAGGAGGTTCTGCTTTGCCAGAGATCATGGTCGATCCCGGCCGGTGCATGGCATGCCGCTCTTGCGAGATCGCATGCGGCATCAACCGCGACTCTGTTTCGAAAACAGTCGCGGGCGCCTTCAAGGAAGAGGTGATCCCAACTCCCAGGGTATCGGTCCAGGGGACCGATTCGGTGGCTTTGCCGGTGCAGTGCCGGCACTGTGAGGAGGCCCCCTGCCTCGATACCTGCCCCAGCGGCGCTCTTTATCGTTCGCAAGATGACAATCGAGTTCTATTCGATGATAACAGGTGT
>JBMNNU010000178.1:0-6764 GCA_050942695.1 Chloroflexota bacterium | reverse complement strand
CATCACTTGCGAGGTGGCGAGAATAGCCTTCTCCACATCTTCACGGGTGATGCCCCAATGGGTCACCAAACGCACACGATTTCCGCCCCCAGTATAGGAAACCAGTACGCCCCGCTCCTTCATCCGAGCTGTGAAATCACCCCCTGTTAACCCCTCACGCTCGACATCCACCATTACGATGTTGGTTTGAACCGTGCTGAGGTCCACTTTTAGGCCGGGGATCTCCGCGACACCCTCGGCTAACACTCTAGCATTGGCGTGATCCTCGGCGAGTCGATCCACCATCTCCTCCAGCGCCACAATCCCGGCTGCAGCCAGGATGCCCGCTTGCCGCATCCCTCCGCCAACCATCTTGCGGTAGCGTCGCGCCTCGTCGATGTACTCCTTAGTACCCAACAGCAACGAGCCCACCGGCGCGCACAGCCCTTTGCTGAGACAAACGTTCACAGAGTCGCACTCTCGCACGATATCCCGAGCTTCTACTCCCAGGGCGACCGCTGCGTTAAACAGCCTGGCGCCATCCATGTGGACCTTGGCTCCTCGGCTATGGGCTACTGCTGCGACAGCCTCCACCTGTTCGACAGACAACACGGTACCGCCACAACGGTTGTGGGTGTTCTCGAGGCAGACCAGCCGAGTTCGTGGAAAGTGCACGTTCGCACCCCGGATCGCTGCTTCGACATCGGCAGGGTCCAGCGCTCCTTGGCGATTGGGGACAGCTCTAACATGCACACCGCCTAGAGCCGAAGACCCACCCACCTCGTACTGAAGGATATGGGCTTGATCCCCAAGGATCATCTCGTCCCCCCTCCCACAGTGGGTGAGAACGGCAACCAAGTTGCTCATGGTGCCGCTGGCTGTAAACAGAGCAGCCTCTTTGCCAAGCATATTTGCTGCCAACTCTTGCAGACGATTGACCGTAGGGTCTTCCCCGTAAACGTCATCGCCAACATCCGCCCGGCTCATAGCATCTCGCATCTTGGGCGTAGGATGGGTAACGGTATCGCTGCGAAGATCGATGAAAACGGACATCTTCATCTCTACTCCTAATATAGGTAGTGACGGAATTATACCAGGCATGACCCTTGCTTCTCTCCATCAATCACAATAGCTGATCCACCCTGATTGAACATGATCGGGTGGGCATCCTGTAGAGATGCTATCGGAACGGGCTACCTGAGTAATGACTATCGTTTTTTGGGCTCTATCAGGACTGATTATCGGTTTGCTGACGAGCTTAACGATCCGGGGGTACGGCATTCTTGAAGATGTCATTGTGGGGATTGTAGGCGCCATCATTGGTGGATGGTTAGTTATCACTCTAATACAAACCCCAGTGCTAGACCCAGACCCTGTGAGTATATTGCCATCCTTGGGGGGCGCATTTCTGTTTATCGCCCTTTCGAGAAGAATTACCAAAGGGCGGACAGTGATATAGCGATCATGGCACAGTGATTGCCTCAAAATTCCGGCAGCTTACTCTTGTCGATCATTGGTGAACATGGCACACAATAACCCCGAGCGACCCGACCGCGAACGGTACAGCTTTCGAAGAAACCCTGGGATCACATCCAGGTACCTATCCCGTACTCGAGCTGAAAGAAGAGCCCGAAGGCCAGAGAGAAGGCTTGGAGCTGGCTTTTTCTTCCAGTTAGTCGGCTCTCTAATCGTAGTTGGCATGCTGTCGATGTTCGGGGCTGCGTACTCAATGTATGTAGAAATAACGACTGATCTTCCATCGTTAGACCAGTTGTCCAACCGGCTCTCTTTTAAAACAACACAGATTCTCGATCGTAACGGGAAGCTGCTGTACGAAATCTACGACAAAAATGGGGGGAAACGCACGCCTATATATCTGGGCGATATGCCCCCTCACCTGATCAACGCGACCATCGCCACCGAAGACCAGGACTTCTACCAGAACGTTGGTTTCGATCCCAAAGGTATTGTCAGAGCTGTGTGGCATAACCTGACCGAGGGCGAGATCGTGTCGGGAGCCAGTACGATAACCCAACAGTTAGCTAAGAACGTTCTCCTAGATCAATCCGAGCGGACCGATCAAACCTATACCCGTAAACTCCGGGAGATGATCCTTGCCTTTCAGATCTCAAATCACTATTCCAAAGACCAAATCCTGGAGATGTATCTGAACGAGATCCCCTATGGGCACCTCTCATACGGGATCGAGGCAGCCGCTCTAACCTTTTTCGACAAGAATGCCAAGGACCTAACCCTTGCGGAAGCATCTATGCTCGCAGGACTTCCCCAAGCCCCAAGCCTCTACGACCCGATCAATAGTCCGGAGTCGTCGAAGGCGCGGCAAGCTCACGTATTGGATCGAATGGTCAACCAGGGATACATTACGGCTGAGGAGGCAGAGGAGGCTAAGAGAGAGAAGCTGAATTTCCGAGCCCAGGAGGGGGCACAGATCCAGGCTCCCCACTTCGTTATGTATGTACGTCAACTATTGGAGGAGAAGTACGGGGCGAACTTGGTATACCGTGGAGGGCTGAAGGTCACGACCACCTTGAATCTGGACTGGAACCGGATAGCAGAGAACAGCATTAGAGACCACCTCAGCTACCTAGCAAAGCAGAATGCCAACAATGCAGCTCTCGTTTCCATCGATCCGAAAACCGGGGAAATCCTGGCTATGGTGGGAAGCAAAGACTACTACGATAAGAGCATCGATGGGCAGGTAAACGTAGCGCTGGCGCGTCGGCAGCCCGGCTCAACCATCAAGCCTATCGTATACGTCACAGCTTTCTCCAAGGGGTGGGCTCCGGCTACGATCATCGTCGATAACCAGACATTTTTCCCCAACGCGCCGGGGCTTCCTAAGTATGTACCTCACAACTTCGACGCCAAATTCGATGGGCCTATGACCATTCGGCACGCGTTATCGAACTCGAAAAATATCCCTGCCGTTAAAGCGCTGATGTACGCTGGGATCGATGACTTCGTCAAAATCGCCGAGAGTCTGGGCGTCCATTACGAGAATCCCAAACTATACGGCCTTAGCCTTGGGCTCGGAGCGGGCGAAGCGAGGCTGTTAGACATGGTTGGAGCATACTCAGCCTTCCCCAATAACGGCCTGTACGTCCCGCCTCAAGCAATTCTCAGGATAGAGGATGCCGAGGGTAACGTCCTATTCCAGTACGACCCACCCGAGGGCCGCCAGATAGTAAGCCCCGTCCATGCGTACATGATCACCAGTATACTATCGGACAACACGGCCAGGGAGCCGTTGCAGGGTCCGAATAGCCCTCTCAAATTGAGTCGCCCTGCAGCCGCCAAAACGGGCTCTACGGATAGCTACCGAGATTCCTGGACTATCGGGTACACACCGAACGTTGTTACCGGGGTTTGGGTAGGAAACACCGATAATAGCCCGATGAAAGAGGTGCTCGGATCTATGGGGGCAGGTAGGATCTGGCACCAGTACATGGAAGATATCCACATCGGGGCACCGGTAGTGGATTTTGAAGTACCTCCCGGTGCTAGAGAGTACCGACTCTGCAAAGATACGGGGCAACCACCGACGGAAGGTTGTCAGCGCGAGTTAATAGAGGTTTACCCAGAGACATACGATTATGTAAGATACGCCCAGATAGAAGGGTTGCCGACGGTAGAACCGAGGGGTACCCCCGTTGGGAGAACCGTTTCTGAAACGGGAGCGGCTCTGGTGCCTACTCCCACCCCCAGGCCTGGCGAGCCCACGCCAACCCCAGCGCCCACGCCGCCGACTGTCACACCGACAACAACCAGCGCGACTTCGACACAACAAAGCGGCCCGGCAGCGGCTGGAGCTACTTCAGTCCCCGGCAATGATGCCAATCAAGGAACGATAACTGCAGTACCTGCCCCAACACCAGTGGGGCAAGCTGTTCAGTAGTAAGGTTTTAAGCTGAAGGGAAATTACGTCCCGCGGCTGCCGAATTTATCCGCGCCGAGGTTTGAATTGTGGAACGAACCGTAGAGGCGGAACTAGAACGTCTTAGACAGGAAATCGAGGAGCGCCAGGCGTGCCCTCCCGCCGAAAAATCTACCCGCGTTGTCTTTGGTGAGGGTGACCCCCATTCGCCGATGGCGATCGTGGGGGAGGGGCCAGGGGAGCGGGAAGAACAGGAGGGTAGGCCCTTTGTTGGCCGATCTGGCCAGTTGCTGGACAAAATCCTGGCCGCCGTTGAACTCAGAAGAGATGAAATTTGGATCAGCAACGTGTTGAAGCGCCGAGCTTCTGAGGTTGTGGATGGGCGCGTAAAGAACCGCCTGCCAAGGGCAAGCGAACTGGCGGTTTACAAAGAGCTGCTGGACAGAGAATTGAAGATAATCTCGCCTAAGCTAATTCTTTGTCTCGGGAATTTAGCTGCTAACGTGCTTATCCACCGTAACTTTCGGATGACGCGAGAACATGGCCAATGGTACAGTGGGGTCGCTGGAAGAAAATTGATGGCGACGTTTCACCCTGCTTACATATTAAGGCTGGAGGGTAGCGATTACGACGAGATCTTGCGCCAGACCATCAACGATTTCGCTGCTGCTACAGCCGAGTATCGGAGATTGAGGCAATCAGCAGTCAGCAGCCAGCCATCGGCTAGCAGCAAGCAGCGGTCAGCGGGCGGTAGCAAGCGACCAGTTCTCGATACCAAGCCGACCCATCCGAGACACAAATTAAGCGCGTGAAAGTCTGTGCTATTTGCTGTTGCATCGCACACAAATCAATATATGGCACCCTTCTAGCCCGTATTCACCTTTAAGGCTGTAGCCAATTAAAACCGAAGTCGTTTATTTGTCGGCATTCGACCGAAGGCTGAGGGCTGATTGCTGGTTGGTGATAGCTCAATTCACAACTCTGGCAGGCTGCTTGCTACTGTTTACTGGTTGATGGGCCTATTGCCGGTAGCTATAATCTTATTATATTTTGACAAAGGAGCAGCGGAGATGCCAAAAAAGCAAATTTTGATTGCTGACGATGACCCGTCCATCCGTTTGCTTCTGCGGAATTTCCTCGAAAGCGAGGGCTACGACACCTCTGAAGCCAAGTCCGGTGGAGAGGTGCTCCGATTGCTCCCCGATATGACTCCGGATCTGCTGATCATGGATCTTCGTATGCCGGAGTGGGACGGAATCGAGGTGATGAAGAAGCTTAATGAGCAGAACATGAAAGTCCCAATTCTGCTCATGACTGCCCATGGAACCTCCAACTCCGCCATACAGGCGATACAGCTAGGCGCATTCGATTACATTACCAAACCCTTCGAGTTGGATGACGTACTGTTCACTGTACGCAGGTTCTTCGAATACCAGGAGCTCACAGCAGAAATAAAGAAGCTCCGTGTCCAGGTGGAGAGGCCGGATCCCTCCGTCAAAATCATCGGGCGAACGCAAGCCATGCAAGATGTTTACAAGACGATTGGGCGGGTTGCGCGAAGCGACGCAACCGTCCTTATCTGGGGAGAGACCGGGACAGGCAAGGAGTTGGTCGCTCAAACGATCCACGAGCACTCAGGGTACCGGCAGGGTCCACTGGTAAAAGTCAGTTGTGCGGCGCTGCCGGAGACATTGCTGGAAAGCGAGCTGTTCGGGCACGAAAAGGGCTCCTTTACTGGTGCGATGGTGCAGCGCAAAGGCCGGTTCGAGATGGCGCACAAGGGGACCATCTTCCTAGACGAGATCGGCGAGATGTCTCTCGGCACCCAGAAGAAGCTGCTAAGGGTTCTGCAGGAGAAGGAGTTCGAACGGGTCGGCGGGTCAGTACCTATACAGGTTGATGTCCGCGTAGTTGCGGCCACCAACAAGGATCTGTTAAACGAGGTATCGATTGGTAAGTTCCGAGAGGATCTTTACTACAGGCTCAACGTTATCTCCGTTTTCATGCCACCATTACGAGATCGGAAAGAGGATATTCCGCTCCTAGTGGAGCATTTCCTCCACAAACACAGATTCAGCGTCAGCAGCCCTCCATCACGCATTACCGAGGAGGCGTTGAAGGTGCTGGAGCAATGGGACTGGCCAGGGAACGTTAGGGAGCTGGAAAACACGATCGAACGCGCCGTGGTCATGGCGCAAGGCGGCATAATCACCAGCCAGCACCTCTACCTGACGGCAGCCAAACAAAAACGGTTTATCGATCTCGATCAGAAGCTGATGTCCAAGCAGCCTCTGAAAGAAATCCTTACCGATATGGAAAAGCAGCTACTCGAGCAGGCTCTCGTCCGGTCTGATGGCAACTGGGAGTCTGCCGCAAAGATGCTTGGCTTGGATATTAAAGAATTAGAGGCCAAGCTACGCAGCTATTCCTTGGTGGAATAGCTCCTCGGCACGGTTATTGCCCTCTTCCGCCATCCGGGCTAAAAGTCGCCGTACTGGAACGAAAAAAAGCAGTGATAAAACGGTGAAGGTTGGCAGGAGGATCAAGGATGAACGGAATGAGGTTTCCGACCATAGGCGTGCTTATCGGCAGCGCAATGATCGCCGGGATCATCACCTACATTGTGTCCACGAGGCAGCACAGACCGAAGTCGGTGGTAGATAAGGCCAGGGAGATAGGCAGTGCCGAAGCAACCCGTTTGAGCCGAGAGTTCGTCTCCGAGAAAGTGGTTCCGGAGATAAAGCCTGTCCTGCTTGATCTGGTCAAAGAGGCTGAAAATTACGTCGATCGCTACTTCGAGCGAGCCGAGAAAGCGATCAAATCTATGTAGCTAACATATAGCCGTCATGGCTAAGCGTTGCTTGGCCGTGACGGCTATATGCGTAATGAT
>JBMNNU010000177.1:0-6766 GCA_050942695.1 Chloroflexota bacterium | reverse complement strand
CGATTCGGTGGCTTTGCCGGTGCAGTGCCGGCACTGTGAGGAGGCCCCCTGCCTCGATACCTGCCCCAGCGGCGCTCTTTATCGTTCGCAAGATGACAATCGAGTTCTATTCGATGATAACAGGTGTATTGGGTGCTGGATGTGCGTCGGCGTGTGCCCCTTCGGCGCTGTGAAGCCGAACAGCTCCGGCACGGTATCTATTAAGTGCGATGCCTGCAACGGCATGGAGCGCCCTTTTTGCGTAGAGGCCTGCCCTACTAAAGCGCTGGCTTACGTCGACGTTTCCGGTATGCGTCGACTCGCTATGAAGAGAGCCGGCCAGATCGTCGAGACCCTATACCAGCAGGGACTTGGAGCCGATGAAGCCACTTATGTAAAACTTGGTTACAGCTCGCGACGAGGAGGTCTGTTAAGATGATGCAAGTTCGTAAGAAAACCCTTGACAAGGCAACTGAGAGCATAATTTCCCAGGCTGCTTCTGCGGGCGTGCCTCTGGTCTTTGATCGGTACGAAGATATGTCGCCCGTCTGCCGCTTTGGCCTCATGGGATTGGATTGCAGGGCCTGCACTCAAGGCCCCTGCCGGATCAACCCATTCGACTCAACTAACGGCACAAGTTGCGGCCGCGATAGAGAGAACACCGTGTCATCAAGTTTCCTCGCTTTGGTGGCAGACGGTGCGGCGGCTAACACATCCTACGCAGGTGCCAACACCTCGGCAGCAGCGATCCTGGAAGCTATCGTGGCAGCCAACGAAGGTATGCTCTCGCCTACCAAATTGCTCAGCAAAGCCATCGAAGTGGCTGAGGTAGGCTATAGAGCCCTCGAAGGAGCCAGGACGGGCGATTCCGCAATTCAGGAGATCGAGGTTGGCCTGGGCGCGCTCAAGGCCGACAAGGTGAACATCCTGATGCTCGGCAACATCACAGCCAGTCAGGCGAAAAAAATCGCCAACGAGTTGAATTCGAACAGCAACGTCAATCTGGTAGGCGCTGCCGGCGGCGAGGTTGCCGGTGTATCTGTGGCCGGCAACTACAACTCCGAGGAGGCTCTCCTTCTGTCTACTGCCGTCGATGGCGTTGTAATCGGCAAATCGTGCGTATCTCCAGGCTTCCTGGCTCTCGCCGCTAAGCAGGGTGTCCCCGTTGCTGATGCCGAAAATCTCGCCGTGGGCGAGTTGCTCGATAAGGCCGACACCCACTTCCGGGCAAATCAAGGGCGCAATCTGGCAGCCAAATATCCTCCGGCTAAGGCTATCGTTGGGTTCAGCCCATATACGTTCAGCGCTGTGAGCGACGCCCAATGGGAAAAGCTGGCTGATTTCGGGGTTAGGGGAGTCGCACTCATCGGCGGATGCAACAACGTGATGGCCACTCAGGACGCCTCGGTAGTGCGGATGGCCGGTGAGTTCCTGGCCAACGGCTTCATAGTCGTTGCGAGCGGATGCGCCGCCGCAGGTTTGGCTAAAGCGGGCTACATGGACCCCCTCAAAGCCGAAGCCCTGGCGGGCAAAAAGCTCAGCGGATTCATCTCAGCCCTTTCCGAGATAAGTGGCGTTTCCGTCCCCGCAGTATTGGAGGCCGGGACCTGCTGGGAGATCCCTGCTGCCGTGGAGCTAGCCCGTCTATTCCAGCGGAAGTTGAACGTCAGGCTGGCCGCTGCGATGCCCGAGCTTTCCAGGCCTGCTAGCTGGAGCTCCGCTCTGGCGTTGTCGGCCCAGGGCATACCCACCTACGTCGGCCCAGTATTCATGCTTGATGGCGGGATGGAGGCCGTGGATACCCTAAACGGGATACTCAAAGCTAAGGGTGGCTCGCTGATCGGCCCCGGTCAGGTCGGCGACCCCGAAGCTTTCGTCAATACAGTCCTGAGCCCTGAGTCCTGAGTCCTTGGTTTTTTGATGGCGTTGGAATTTGTATCAACGTCGTCGACATCACCAGGGACCATCTCGGAGCTGTTCCCTGACGTTACATTATGCTGAAGGCTAAATTGGAGGAGCCGGAATGCAGACAGATGAGACCAAATGCATCGGCTGCGGCAAATGCCTCCCATTCTGCCCAGTGCAAGCCCGTTCCTTCGGAAGAGTGGCCAACGGGGGGAGGACATACGTAGTCATAGACAAGGAGAAGTGCGTCGAGTGCGGCGTCTGCGAACGCGCTGGGGTCTGTCCAGTGGACGCCATGCACATGGAAGAGCTGCCATGGCCTCGAATGGCCCGAGCTATCCTCTCCAACCCACTAATCGAGTTCAAAGGCACCGGCGTACCGGGTCGCGGTACCGAAGAGATAAAGACCAACGAGGTTACAGGCCGGGTTAAGTACGGCCGCATTGGTGTCGGTATAGAGATGGGGCGCCCCGGCATCAGCTCTAGGTGGACCGACGTGGAGAAGGTATGCATGGCCGTTGCGAAGCTCGGGGTCGAGTTCTGCGAGGGCAACCCCATCACCCACTTCATGGTAGACAAGAAGACTGGGAAGCTGGACCCCGAGGTGCTGGGTGAGGCCTCACTCTCCGCAATAGTCGAGTTCGAAATGGCGGAGGAAAAACTTCCGGAGCTTTTCCGCTTGCTAAAGGAAGAGGTGAACGACGAGATCAGCACCGTATACACCTTCGAGATCGCTGCGCGACTCAAACCAGATGGCTCAACGACAGTCCTGAAGGCGATCCAAGAGAGCGGAATCCCCATGCTCCCCGTGAGCAAGAACAACCTCGGCCTGGGCCGCCCTCGCTTTGTTGAGGAGGTGACCCCATGACCCATAGCCTGCACCGTAGAGGAGACATCGAAAGCTTAAAAAAGGACTTCCTGATCCTGGCCTGTACCGCAAAGGGGTTCAACGAGGAGACCTTCGCTCCACTTGGATCCGAGTTCGTCCGGATCTGTGCAAAGCATAAACCGGTCAACGGCGGCGATATGAAGACAGGCAACCTGCTGTACGTCGACCCAGAGGAGATAGCTCAGAAGGTAAGCAAGACCACGATTATCGAATTTACCTTCGATAATCGTGAGAACGTCGTTGCCTGTCTCAAAGAGTTGAAAGAGCGTGATCTAGGTATCTCCATAGTGCTCACTGCCCTCATCGAGGAGGCTAATTCGATCGTAGAAGAGGTCGGATTGCCCAAGGTGCACACCAGGGAGTTCTCCCTGGGCACCCTCGGCAAGACCAAGCTCCTGCCTGAGTGGGAGGTGCTGGAGTTCACCACGATGTGTGGCCACGCCATGGTCGCCTCGGAGTATGTGAAGAAGGCGATAGTTGATGCTAGGAAGGGCTACATATCACCCAGGGAAGCGGCCGTGCAGATGGGCAAGTGCTGCTCCTGCGGCAACTTCAACGTGAATCGAGCCGTAGATCTGTTGGAGAAAAATGCTCCGCTCTGGACAGCCGAATACCCAGTTTACTAGCTGTCAGCTTTCAGCCGTCAGTAATCAGCTTGGGAACGAGGATGTTAGCGTAACCTATCAAATGAAACCCCTCACCAACGGCTTTCCTTCGAAGAAAGCTGATTGCTGAAAGCTAATAGCTCACAGCTTAAAAAGGGGATTGCTTATGAGACATCTGATAATTGGCAATGGGCCGGCGGGCATATCCGCCGCAATAACCCTTCGCCGTATCGCTCCAGATGATGAGGTCGCAATCGTCTCGGATGAAGCTCAACCCTTCTACTCAAAGGTTCTCACCTCCTACTATGTGGGAGGGAAGATCCCCTACGAGAATATGTTGCTAGCAACTGCCGATCAGCTCAAGGCCGAGGGTCTACAACTGTTATCCGGCAAGAGGGCGGTTAAGCTTGATACATCCGCTCGTGAGGTGGTCTTATCTGGAGATGAGAGGATCCAGTACGACCGGTTGCTGATAGCGACGGGCGCAGAACCCTTCATCCCTCCCATCGAGGGTTTAGGGGCGATGCATGCATCGCCTCTACCAGGGGTATTTACGCTCTGGACTCACGACGATGCAGTCAAGCTAGAGGGTTGGACGCGAAAGGGAAACAGGGCTGTGGTTGTCGGAGCCGGCTTGGTAGGATTGAAAGCCGCCGAAGCCTTCTTGATGAAGGGGATGTCGGCCACAGTGATCGAGATGCTCGACCGCGTGCTGCCTCTTGTGCTATCAAAGGACGATGCCGCCATTGTCCAGAGAGCTCTCGAGCAAAGAGGGTTATCCATCCGCACCGGGATCGGACTCACCCGGATCTTAGGTGGTGATCGGGTTCAACAGGTTGAGTTGAGCGATGGGAGCAGGTTGGATTGCGACGTTGTAGTAATAGCCACCGGGGTTAGGCCAAATCTAGCCCTAGCCAAACCCGCTGGGATTGCCTTTGGTCGTGGCATCCTGGTCAACGAGTTCATGGAGACCAACGTCCCTGGGATCTATGCAGCCGGCGACGTTGCTGAGGGTTGGGATCTGGCCCGCGGGCGAAAATTCCCCAACCCAACATGGGGCAATGCCTCTGAGCAGGGAAGAGTTGCAGCATATAACATGGCCGGCCACAAAAAGCCCTTCAGGGGGGCCGTCACACTCAACACCTTCACCTTCTTGGGTTTCTCCATGGCTGCTGTTGGTGTAACCCAGCCCGAAGGGGATTTTCTTAGAGTCGAGAAGTACTATAATCCAGAGTCAGGCGACTACCGTAAGCTGATAATGTTTGAGGACCGACTGGTAGGAGGTGTTGCAGCAGGCGACATCCGTATGGCTGGGGTATGGAGATGGCTGATAGCAAAGAAAGCACCGGCAGCATCCGTTGCATCAGCGCTCCTGCCCGGCAAGACCAACTTCGCATCAACTCACGGGTTCCTTATCGGCAGGTAGTAAAGAAAAGCTGCCTTCCGGCGAGCCGGAAGGCAGCTTTTTCCATGTTCTTCGATCGGCTCCCAAGCAAACAGAACTGTCCTGTTTCCCCAATAACTGTGGATAACTCGCTGTTTCATGTGGAAAACCTATTATCTCTGTGGATAAGTTGGCACCCTTTCCACATGATCTTTCCATCCAAAAGCTGGCCGATTTTCTCTCCATCGCGCCAATCCAGAGTCCATCAATACCTTTCCCACAATCATTCAACAGATAGCCAAACACAGCTCAAAGCTAGTATCCACATTTCCACATCCCCTACTACGTCTCCTATCTTATTATTATCTTTATGAGATTGAGAATGTTGATGGTACATTGGTGAACGATTATATTGGGTATACCTTTTGCCCGCGCTGCATAGAAACAAAGAGGTCATAAATTTATGTTTATAGATGAAGCAGAGATAATTGTTCAAGCTGGAAATGGTGGGAACGGAGTTGTCAGCTTCAGGAGGGAAAAATTCGTTCCTAGAGGGGGACCTGATGGTGGCGATGGTGGCAGGGGTGGGGATGTATATCTTGAGGCAACTGAAGATATAAATACACTGTACGGATTTAGACATAGACAAAAGTTCAAAGCAGGGGACGGGGGTAATGGGTCAGGTGGAAGAAAGCAAGGTGCCAAGGGGAACAATCTGACCATAAAAGTCCCTGTGGGGACGATTGCGTACGACGAGAATGGCGAGGTCGTTGCAGATCTCGCTGAGGCGGGGGCGAAAACGATAGTGGCAAGAGGTGGTAGGGGAGGGTTAGGTAACACCCACTTTGCCACGTCTGTCATTCAGGCCCCTAGGATTGCTCAAAAAGGGGAGGAAGGGGAACAAAGGAAGCTACGTTTGGAGCTTAGACTTTTGGCTGATGTAGGCCTTGTTGGGCTGCCAAATGCCGGAAAATCAACGCTATTGTCGAGGATAACGGCAGCACGACCAAAGATAGCTGATTACCCCTTTACGACCTTGGTTCCAAACCTGGGCGTTGTGGCCCTTGGGGATACGAGCATAGTTGTGGCTGACATACCTGGTTTGATAGAAGGGGCTCATAAAGGAGCCGGGCTGGGGCTAGAATTTCTCAGGCACATAAAGCGGACAAGATTGTTGGTTCACCTGCTAAACGGCCTTTCGGATGACCCGGTGAAAGATTTCGAGGTTGTGAATAGAGAGCTGATGGAGTACAGCGAAGAGCTGAGTAAAAAGCCCCAGGTTGTTGCATACAACAAAATCGATCTGCCAGAAGCCAGGGAGCGATTTGATGCGGTAAGAGAACAACTGGAGTCAAAGGGAGTAAACACTGTACCAATTTCTGCTGCGACAGGGGAGGGAATACAGTCGCTGCTCGATCTTGTTATTGATAAACTGAAGGAAATGCCTACCCCACCAATACCACCTGAAGCAGAGGGGATACGAGTATACCGGTTGGAGGCACAGCCTGGGAAGGAGATGGAAGTAGTTAGAGAGGGAGAAGCCTTCAGGCTAACTGGAAGGACGGCTGAACGAGCAGCTTCCCTAATCAACGCTGATACACCTGAAGGGATCATGGTGTTGAAGAAACGTTTGGCCAGGCTGGGGGCTATGAAAATGTTGCAAAAAGCGGGGGCAAAAGAGGGGGATACAGTGCGCGTAGGAGAAGTAGAGTTCAGGATGGAGAAAAAAAGGCGGTGAGGATAGGCGTTATTGGCGGAACATTCGACCCGATTCATTTGGGGCACCTTATAGCGGCTGAGGAGGTACGAAGCAGATTGAATTTGCAGAAAGTGCTGTTTGTACCTGCCGGGGAACCGCCTCACAAGAAGCTACAAAGAGTTTCTCCAGCTTTTCATAGGGTCAGAATGGTGGAGTTATCGATATCGACAAATCCTTTTTTTGAATTGTCCCTTGTTGACGTTAATAGACCCGGAATCTCATACACTGTCGAAACACTGGAGATT
>JBMNNU010000176.1:0-6835 GCA_050942695.1 Chloroflexota bacterium | reverse complement strand
GCCCCTCCACTGATACAGCCTTCAATCCTCTGTTTTACTGTCCGGATACAGTAAGCTTGCCCCCCTCGCTCCGGCCCCACACCTCGGGGAAGTACATCTCGTAGCCCCTGGTAGGCATGGCCTGGAATTCGCCCTCGCTGGTAGCCTGGGCGAGGTAGGTGTACTCGTAGCTACCCTTCGGAAGGTAGGTAGCGAAGAGAGCGACGCGATCGTCCCTGGGCTCCACGTGATTGAAATAGTTGTAGCTCCACCAGGACCGACCGGCGAGTTCCTGCTTCTTCCGCGTATCGGCATCTTCCAGCTCCACCATGCCCGTCTGCTCCTGGGCGATGAGGCTGGTGGTCTTGAGTCGAGTATCCACCGCCTCCAGCCCCGATGGGAGCGGGTCCTCTACAACCAGGTAGTGCAGATCCTGCATAGCCAGCAACGTCAGCTTGACCTTCACCGTCTCGCCCGCCTTGACATGCGTAACCGGTCCGGCAGCCTCGTCGTCCAGCCTGTAGTACTCGCGGATCAAAGCCAACCCTTCCGCAACGGCCGGCACCTGCTCCGCTGAATTGAAGTAACGGAGGTGCATGGTGTAGTAGAGCTTTCCCTCCCCGCTCTGGTCGGGGGTTTTCGCCCTTGCCAGGTTCACCTTGTTGTTTGAACCCGTTAGGAGATCCTTGACCTCCACAACCAACCTCTTGGCCTCGTCCACGTTTTCCGGGTTCACGCTGTTTGTAGCCAGCTCTTTTTCGTTCAGGGTTACCCGGTAGCTGTAATCCCCTTTCAACTCCCCGCTGGCCTCCAGGTAATCGGTCAGCGCCAGCAAACTGAGAGCCGTTTCCTGGGTCGTCTCCCAGTGACCTTCTTTTCTTGCGACCATCAGCCATCGAACCGTCGACGAGACCATTGGGTGCTCGGGCGCCGCTCTAACCAGCGCGTTCAGGACGATGGCGGTGCTGCGGGTGTTGCTGTTCATAGTCCGGTAGTCCACCGTCTTCTCCTCCCAGTGGGAGCCGGTAGCGCTGGCGATAGCTGCTCCTGTAAGGTCAGACAGCAGGCTCTGTAGCTTACTATCTTCCTTTCCAGCACCGAGGCTGTGCAGAGCCAGCAGCAGGTATGCCTTGCCGTAGTTGTCCAGGATAGATCTTCGATCGTACAGAGCGTTGGTTAGCCCCACGTCCCCTTTGCCGGCCTGAGCCAGTACGTACAGTACGTAGGCGCGACTGTTGGGATTCTCGGGATGTTCGACATCCCTTGGTTGATCTAGAGAGCTACGCAGGAACTTAATGGCCCGATCCAATACACCCTGGTCGACTGTGTGGCCGGACCTCCGGGCTTCCACGAGGCCGTGGACGGTGTAAGCGGTGATCCACTGGTCACTACCATCGCCAGGCCACCAACCCCATCCGCCATCGGCTCGCTGGCCGGCGTACAGCCTCTGGAGGCTCCTTCCAACTATGGATGGTAGCTCGCTAGCGATGCCTTCGCTGTCCTTCAGCCCCAGCTTATCGAAAGCCCGCTGCATCACAACCCTGGGCAGGAAGCGGCTCACCGTCTGCTCCGTGCACTCGTAGGGGAACTCATCCAGGAAGCGGGCTGAGTAGCGCATCCCTGCTGCCAGCGATGGTGAAGTCTCGATTGTCAGCTCCCCTAAAGCTGGATTTATTCCCTCCGGTAGCCTGACCAGCTCGGTTGTAGAGTCCTGCACCTCACCTGATGTGGCAACCACCTCAGCCGTAGTCAGGGTGTGGACCGGTAGGGTAATCTCCACGGTATCTCCCGGCACCCCCTCGGCCAGCGGTTTCGCGGCGATGGTCAGCACCGCTTCAGATCCCGGCCCCGCCACACTCTCCACCCTGGCAGGCCACTCCAGCTTCTGATGCTCCCCAGCGGCAATCTTGACTCGATGTGTGGCAAACCCGCCACTCCCCTCCGGCTGCACCCCTTTCGCGGTAAGTGAGACCTCCACTTCTACATCTCCTTCTGTGTAGTTGTGGAGTAGGGCTGCCAACTGGAGCTGATCGCCCATCAACAGGAAGCGAGGGAAGGCCGGCCGCAGCAGGAGGCTCTTTGTAGTGACCGTGTCGACACTGGCACCCCCTAACTGGGTAGATGCGGTCACACCTCTAGCCTTCGCTCTCCAGGTTGTGAGGCTATCGGGAACGTTGAACTTGACCGTAGCTTCACCGTTGTCGTCGGTTCGCACGCTGGGGTTCCAGTACGCAGTGTCGGGGAACTCCCTACGCACGGAAACGGCCTCGGCGCCATCACCTGCCCCCTTGTTCTCCTTGGACAGGCTATCGTTATGTCGATCCACCGACTGGCACAGGGTGGCTGCGGTGTTTACCCCTAAACCCCGTCGTCCCCAGAAGCTATCTATGATGTCCAGCGAGTTGTCATAGGCAAGGGCTAGGACCGAAGCGTCGACTACTGCCAGCGATACTTCTGCAGGCACGCCCTTCCCCGTCGAGTCGGTGGTCTTGAGCGTGTAGGTAGATTGCTCGCCGGGCTCGTAGCGAGCCTTATCGGGTTTCAAGGCGATATCCAACTTCTTGTCGGCCACCGACACGTTCAACTGGCCGTATCCCACCTTGAAGGTTGATACCCCCCCGCCGCCGCTACCCTTGAACAGCACGGCCGATATGTAGACGTTGGGCAGGTAGCTCTTTTCCACTGGGAACTCCAGCGTTTCACTATTGCCATCGAGCTTAACTACCCTGTGGCTGAGCAGTTGGCCTCTCTCCACTGTGACTAGCGCTATCGCCCCTTCGACGGGAGATGGTATCAGTACCTTTGCAGTATCGCCGACGGAGTACTCCGATCTGTCCAACACGAGCTCGATCCGGTCGTTGCTCTCCATCCGCCAGCTCGCGTATCCCGATCCTGATACGTATATATAGGTAGCCGAGCGCATCTTATTGTTCGCCGAGTCCGCCACTTCGGCTACGACTCGGACAAGCCCCGATTTATCGACGACAGTCGAAGCCTTAGCCTTGCCGCTGCTGTCTGTGGTTATCCGATGGCTCTCGATCAGGGTGTCCTCGGGCTTGCTGGTCCAAAGATAGGAGCCGTCAGGTTGGAGTTCCTTAACGCTGAGCCATTTCCTATGGTAGAAGGAGACGGAAACCGGGCTATTGGCCACAGGCTGACGCTCTGTGTCGACAACGATAAGCTCAACCGCGGCCGAATCCCCGGTTTTGGCCACATACTGTTCAGGGCGCAACCCCACGTAGCGCTCTGACTTATGTACCAACACTTCTGTTCGAGAGCTAACCTGCTGATTGTTGTCATCAGCGAGCGTTGCTTCGATGATAAAGCGCTGGCTAAGCAGATCCTTCGAGAGATCAGCAGGAAATTGAAAGGCGAAGCTGCCTTTGTTATCGGTTGTACCCTTCCCCTGGGTCCTGCTGCTCTCACCCTGCGCTTGGGCTTCCCGTACCAGATCGTGATCCACGAACTGATAGCCGCCCTCCACCCCTCCGAAGAAGTAGTTGTCGGAGGTGACCCGCCAGTTGAGATCGCTGTTAGCCAAAGGCTGGCCGAAGTAGTAGTTGCCAGTTCCGGCTACGGAGATCTGATCGCCTTGGACGTAGGTATCTTTGTCCGCGGCAAGACTCACCTCGAACTCTGGTTTCCGGTACTCGGCAACATCGAAGCGAACTCCGAATCCCCAATTACCGATACGAGCGGAAATGTGGTATTTCCCTAGAGATGCATCGTCAGAAAGGGATAGTTCACCGTCGAAGGTGCCCATGTCGCTCAGCTTCATCGTCGCGTTATGGACATTTCTTCCACGACTATCTGTAACTTGGAGTTCTATCTGGGTATCCGATGTAGGCACCGTATAGTGGGCATCGTCGTCCGAACGGACAATACCCTTGAACAGCACCTTCTGGCCCGGCCGATAGATAGGGCGGTCGGTGTACAGGTGGCCGCGGTAGGGTTCAGCATAAGGCTCCCACGGCAGGTTGAACTCGAAGGGATAAATCCCCTCCATCCAGTCGGAGCTGACAGCCCCGGCATCACCCTCCCCCTCCGCAAAGGCGAAGAGCACTCCCATGGTGTCGGCTTCTGAAATGGCGATATTGGAGAAGGTCACTACGCCGTCTTTATCCGTTTCGCCGGTTGCCAGTGTCTCCCCGTCGGAAGACATTACCCTTACGGGTACATTTGGAACGACGTCTCCACTGGTGAGGTCGGTCGCCCACACCAGCATCTGCTTGCCCGCTCGTTTCATCGTTAGCCCTAACCGGCTCACTACGAGCAAACGGCTGTCAGAAACATTCTCCGGTGCGCTGACGTTAAGGTAGTAGAAGCCGGGCTCTAGCTTGCCCTCCTGGCCGCTACCCAGCGCAGTGGAGGTTAATAGGCTCACGTCGCGTTCAGGCGATGAAGGCAATTCCGACCAGGCACGCACGATCTTGCTGTGATCGAGAGAAAAACGCTCCCGCGCCCGATAATCGGTAGAGAGCTGCATCAACTCCCACCTGGTGAGCTTATAGAGCGCGAAATCGATCCTCGAAACGTTGGTGTGCTCAACGAAAACGGTCGGCGATCCAGCCGCATTGAAGGTGCCCACCTGCCCGGGGATGGAAACATTGATGCTAGGAGGCAAAGGCGCCGTTTTGAACGAAAGTGTGAGAGGGGTGCCTAACTTCTGGCCGTAGCGATCCTCCGCGTCCCCGCTCAGCGCCAGTGAGTAGTTGGTGGATGGTTTGAGGTTGCCCCAAACCCACATCATGGTATCGTCCCGCTGCCACCCAATATGCCAGTCGCTGGTGGGCTTGGGTGAGATAGACAAATGCTTTTCCACCGATTCCGGGTTCATCGGATTGCTAAAGGTGATGCCCAGAGAATCGTAAGAGGGGTGGTCAACCTCACCGGTACTAGGTATTGTCTCGACGACCGATGGCTTTCCGACTGTAGTGAAGCTCCAACTGAACTCTTTAGCCTCACCGCCGCCGCGCGCAGCTTTAACACCGGCTCCTATTACCGCCGTATAGCTGGTCTCGAGCTCGAAAGGGGCGCTCGGCTTGAAAAGTAGGGTCTCATTTTCCCACGAAGTGGTACCGGCTACAGCCGTGCCATCCGGCCCCTTTACCGATATCCGCTCTTCCGCAGAGGCGTGATCCACCGGCTGGTCAAAGTCCACCCGGATTTCGCTGTTAGGGCCTACATATTTGGAGCCTGTCTCCGGGTATACCTTGGAGACGGCAGGGGGCTTGGTGGAAAAGCTCCATTTATAGTCGTCGGCCAGAGAGCTACCCCCTGTATCTGCCAACCCCTTGGGAACAGTCACAGAGTAATTGATCCCCGCTGGGAATCCTCCTTCGGGCTGGAATATATATAGGGAAGTGGTGAGCCAGCGGCCTTTGCCGTCGACGGGCGGATCGATCTGCAACGGGTTCGGGTCGACACCGGTAGTGCCAAGTGGCACGATGGGGTAGCTGAACTGGACGGCGATGCTGCTGGAGGGGGAGATCTCGGAGGCGCCATCGCCTGGTTGTACGCTAACGACGGACAGATCCTTGGCTGTCATGAATTCGAAGGAGACCGGCTCTTTGAGGGGTTGCAGGAAGGTGCTGCGGGCTGATTGGTCGATAGTCACCTGGTAGCGCGTACCTCGCGCCCAGCCGGTTCTCGGGCTGAACTGCAGGGTATTGCCGCTCCAGTTATAGTCGCCTTCTACAGGTGGTTCGATGCGCAGGGCTCTCTCCGCAAGAGGGGCTATCATCCCCTTATCGAAGGTAATGCTGATAGGAGCGTCGACCGGAACCTCCTTGGTGGACTCGGGGCTGAAGCTCTCTACGATGGGAGCGTCCGTCACCCCCTCGGAGCAGCCCATGAGGGCGGCAGCCGGAACGGTTGCTGCGAGCACAGCCATCGCCAGCGACCATTTCTTAAGACATCCAAAGATCCGCAGCATCAAACACCTCCCCACAAATCAACAAAAAGACAAAACCCCGTGTCTTAAGCATCTGGCTTGAGATCGGGTGCACAACCAGACCGTCATTCCCGCTCTCGACACCGTCATTCCCGACCTTTATTCCGTCATTCCCGCGGAAGCGGGAATCCAAAGCGCTGGTGCGCGGTGTAGCCTAGCCCCCCGCTTTCGCGGGGGTGACGAATAAGAGGCCGCGGGTGACGAAGCGCAGGCTATCTTGGGCCATGTGCTTAGCAAGGCGACATAGCCCAAACTGAGCCGTCATCCTGGGAATAGTAACGCCATCCATCAAGCTGTACAAGGGTTGGGATAGCAATATTCTTTACATGCACCCTGATCGGATGAGCTACAAGGATAACGCAGGTTGCATTCAGTTAGTTACGGAGTGGTACCGAGCGGGCGAGGTGCGTGACGCGAGCGAGCGCTGCGTCAAAGCCGCTACGTCATCGATGTATTATTGGGCTGTTTTATTGAACTAAGATGGATGCTTCGCCAGTGGTGAGGATATTCCCCGCTGCGTCTTTGGCGATGGCTCGAAAGGTGTGGTTGCCGGGTGACAGTTGCCAGGTGAATCTGTAAGGGGCTTCCTGGAAGGAGCCGAGTAGGAGGTCGTTCACCCAAAGCTCTACTCGCGCAGCGGAAGGGAGGCCGATGCCGACAGCAGAGAACTCCAGCTTCTGAACTGATGCAGGGATCTCCGGGCTTATCTGCAACACAGCACCATGGGTAGGGCTGGTGATCGTCAAGGACGGTTCCTGTGATGAAACAGTTGAAGAGCTAGGGCCGTGCGCTGAGCATACCTCCGCTGGAGGCTCAGGAATTCCCCGATCCCGCGCCCACCCCAGCAGTTCCGGCGGCACGACCTGAAATGGCTGCACCTCAACCAACTCTCGCGGGCAGTTT
>JBMNNU010000175.1:0-6859 GCA_050942695.1 Chloroflexota bacterium | reverse complement strand
GACGGCGTTTAATCACATAAAACGTAGTGTCCCGCCGCTATCTCCTTCGTCGGTAACGTATCAGGAAGCTGTTTCCTCGAAGCGAAGCCTCTCCAGAAACGCGGTGGATTTCACGGATCGCTCCAGTAAATGCTCGATGTAGGAGCGAATAGCGGATTCGACTTCTCTCCGGATTGATGAGTCGAGCCTCAATCCACCGGCGGGGGGCGCCGGAAGCCGCTGCAGATATCGCAACACTTTCAAACCGTTCAAAGATAGTTTTGCAGATCCTATATCCCTGCGGCCGCACTCGGGGCAGAGCACCCCGCCTAAAAGAGAGTTGAAGTAGTTGGCCTCAGGCTTGATCTCGGTGCGGCAACCGACACAGTTGACAAGTTCCGGCCGATACCCGACCAGATCTAGCAGGTGCAGCTCGAAGAAACGAACAGTGGTCCAGAGGTCGTCTCTCTCAGTAAGCCGCTGAAGAGTCGCCACCAGGAGATCGAAGAGGAGGCGGTTCTCGATCCTGTCTTCGGTGAAGCTATCCACCAGTTCGGCCACGTAGTAAGCGTAGCTCCCGCGCCACAGATCCTCTCTCATCCGCCTGAAGGTATCCAGGGTCTGGCTCTGCGTTACGATATCCAGATCCCTCCCTTTGGCAAGAAGCAGGTCGGCGTAGGCGAATTCGTCTACATGCCCGCCCAACCTGCTGCTGGGGCGGCGCACGCCTTTAGCGACAGCACGGAGTTTACCGAAGTGTGAGGTGTAGATCGTGAGGATCTTATCGGCTTCGCCGAGATCGTTCCTCTTTAGCACAACCCCTTTTGTCCTGTAGACTCTGGGTCGTTCTGACATGTGTGGTAATCATTCTAGGAGCCCTGGCATCAACTCAACTGTAACGGTACCTCGGTCCAGGTCTATCGATTTCACAACCTGCTTAATAGCGGGGATGAGCAGCTCGCCTTCGGGGCCATGTACTACGTAGACATCGTTGCTTCCGGTTTCCAGGATCTCGTCGATTGTCCCCAGGATCTTACCCTGGACAGTCACCACCCGCAGACCGATAATCTGGTGCCAGAAGTAGTGGTCCGGAGGAAGCCGAACGGCTTTCTCCTCCGGTACCTCCACCATCTTTCCTCTCAATTGCTCGGCCTGATCGATGGTGTCGATGCCTCGCAGCTTTAGCACCACCGCATTATCGAGAAAGCGGTGGCTCTCGACTTCATAGCGCTGATGCTCAGGCCCAACGTACACTTCCTTCGTAGAGGCGAACCTCTCGGGAAATGCCGTGATCACCTCAGCTTTCACCTCGCCCTTATTGCCTTGAGGCGAGACGATACGGGCAACGACAAGGTACATCTACTCAAGTCGCCTTGCAGGAAAGTGTGCTGTTAGACTACTTCGACGGCTACCCGCATACCCCTTCGGGCCGCCGATGCTCTGACAACAGATCTGATGGCTTTGACGATGCGTCCCTGGCGACCGATCAGCTTCCCCACATCCGCAGGCGCCACCTCGATCTCGTAAGTCGTAAGCTGATCCGACTCGATCTCGGTGACTCGGACTGAATCAGGGTCATCCACCAGGGATCGAGCAATAAACTCCACGAGCTCTTTCATGGCTGATAACGTGTCCTTCCGAAGCTATTCAGTCTTTGCTTTGGGCGGTCGAACCTGATCCATTACCCCAGCTCGGGTGAACAGCTTCTCCACCGTCTCGGTCATCTGTGCGCCTTGCCGAACCCATTTGGCCGCTTTTTCGGCATCTACGACGATGGTGGCAGGCTCCGTAAGGGGGTTGTAATTGCCTATGAGATCGATGTATTTGCCATCCCTCGGGGCCTTCGCATCTGCCACCACGATTCGATAGCTGGGCTGCTTCTTGGCGCCGGTTCTCCTCAACCGGATCTTGATCATCCGCTCTCCTTTCGAGGCTTACACTATTAGCGAGGCTCCCGAAAGCCCGTGATCTGTTAGGGTTCTCAGGTCGGCCTCGCCACATTTTCCTAGCGATAGCGATATTATAGTTTACACGAGCGCCACGGGCAAACATCTGAAGCTCGGGCTTTTCAGGCAGCCCTCCTAGATAAATCCATCCATAACCAGCCACCATGTGCGAACGGCACATTCTTTGCCGGGTTAGTAACAAAAATTAGTGGTGGAGGCAAACGAAATGAAGCGGCTTTATCGTTCCCGAGATCAGAGGATGATCGCGGGCGTGGCTGGGGGCATTGCCGAATACTTCGACGTAGACCCAACCCTCGTCCGGATCATCTTCGTGCTACTGGCGCTTCCCGGCTTTTTTCCCGGATTGCTGTTTTACCTGATTCTCTGGGTCATCATTCCACCGGAGCCGCTGGGAGTATGAATAGCGATGGGGATCCTGAATCCTGGGGCCTAGGTCCTGCATCCTGCTCATAGAGGACGCAGGACCCAGGACTCAGGACGGGAAAATAAGCGCGGTGCTGATCGACTAACGTTATTTCCCAGCCGCGACGATGGCCTCGCCCAGAATGTTGACGATGGTGTCGATCTGATTCTCAGTGATGACCAAAGGTGGGGCTAGCATTATCGAGTCATCTCTCGTCCGATGAATCAGCCCGTGGGATTCGGTATACTGCTGCACCTTAGCGATGGCACCCGGAGGGCAAGGCGCTCCCTGCTTGTCTCCGGCCAATTCGATGCCAGCCATCAGGCCCATCGTGCGCACATCTCCAACTAGAGGTAGCGTCTCCAGCTTTTTCAACCCCGCGGCGAGCCGCTCGCCCATAGCCTTCGCATTCTCTACGAGACCCTCTTGCTCGATGATATCGAGATTCCTCAGCGCCACAGCGCAACAAACAGGGTGCTGAGAATAGGTGTATCCATGGCTGAATATCACGTCTCCGGGCAGCTCCTGGAATATGCGGAATATCTTCTCTCGCATCATCACCCCGCCCAAGGGCTGATAGCCGCTGGTAATGCCCTTTGCGAAGCTCATCATGTCGGGGACAACCCCCCAATTCTCCAGGCCGAACATCTTACCGGTGCGGCCGAAACCGGTAATCACCTCGTCAGCGATGAAGAGGACGTCGTACCGATCACAGATCTCCCTTATTTTCGGGAAATACTCCGGCGGGGGAACCAGGACGCCACCGGTGCCTGCTACCGGCTCGGCTATGAAGGCCGCCACCGTCTCCGGGTCCTCGGCAAGGATCTGCTGCTCGAGCGCATCGGCGCAGACCACACCGCACTCCGGGTAGCTTTTATGGAAGGGGCAGCGGAAGCAGTAGTGAATAGGGATGTGGTAGAAGCCCGCCTGGATAGGGTCGAAATAACGCCAGAAGGTTCGCATGCCTGTAGCGCTCATAGCCCCCGCTGTCAACCCATGGTAACCTTTCTGCCGCCCGATTACCTTCACCTTATCTGGCCTTCCAACCATCTTCCAATAGAAGCGGGCTATCTTGAAAGCCGCCTCATTGGACTCGGCGCCCCCTGTCGTAAAAAACGTGGCCTTCAAGTCACCTGGGGCCATCTTAGCCAAACGCTCAGCCAGCAGGATGCCGGGGATGTTGGATGTGCCGGCATAACCAGAGGAGAATCCAAGATCACGCATCTGTGCGGCAGCGGCCTCAGCCAACTCCGCGCGACCGTAGCCCACGTTTATGTTCCATAGACCCGCGAAGGCATCTATGTATTCTTTACCTGTCGCGTCGGTGACCAGTGCACCCTTACCTTTAACCAGAACTACAGGGCCGTTCTGGTTGTGCGTCCGATTATGCATCGGGTGCAGGATATGCTCCAGATCCATCCGCGCTAATTGCTGGGGTTCGTACATCTTTTCCTCCTTGATTTTGGCAATCGATCGATGAAAGCCGTTACCTCCACGATGAGACCAGATGTCGCATAGCTTTTTTATCTGTCACTGCCTAACTCATCTCTCAATACAGGGTGACAGCATCGCTATTGTATCCCATATCCATCCGACCTTTCATCTAAAGCAGACCAACTAAGGCTATCTGTTTTGTGCCGTTGGTGAGCATTGAAGCATTGGTTTAGGCCGGGTACCATATCAATAATCTCGCGTACACCATATCTTACAGGGGATCATCCACGTGGCACGACATCGTGAAGATCAGCAGGCGCACGATGGCCGCTCCAGAGGCACTAGTAACAGCGATCGAGCGCCACGAGAAAGAACGATTGCAATCAGCCAGGAAGAGGCATCGTCTCTCCTGGAAAATGCAGATATAAAGGCCTATGAGCTAATGCCCTCGGGCAGCAACTACACCTTTATGGTTCTCATGTCGATGGAAGGGCGTGGGGATTTCCTGGCGATATACAAACCTCAGCGCGGCGAAAGGCCTCTTTGGGACTTCCCTCAGGGGACTTTGCACCGGAGAGAGCACGCTGCCTACATAGCCAGTCGCCATCTGGGATGGCCCAATATCCCTGTCACTGTGATCCGAGAAGGCCCCTTCGGAATTGGTAGCGTTCAACTGTACATCCCGGTTAGGAGAGGGGCTGAACTTCCTGCACTACAAAACCAGCAAAAGCCCGATTTGGCAGAGATTGCTCTTTTCGACCTGCTGGCCAATAACGCAGATCGCAAGGCCGGCCACTGCCTACCGGGAATCGACGGGCGTATATGGGCTATCGACCACGGGCTCACCTTCAACGTAGTGCCAAAGATGAGAACCGTGCTGTGGGATTATTGGGGGAAACCTATCCCGCAGCGGTTGCTCGAGAGACTGAAAGCCTTTCGGGACAACCAGGCTCAGTGTCGATCGTTGCGCTCCGACTTAGAAACAGACCTGCAGCCGGAAGAAATCGATGCCTTCTTTAACAGAATCGAGAAGTCTCTTCGGTCCAAAAGATTTCCCCGGCTAGATCCCAACCGCAACATCCCTTGGCCAATCGTGTAACAAGATCAATTCGATGCTAGCTCTTTAGCACCTTCTCCGCGGCTGAGATGTCATCCACCTTTAGCACCACCATTGCGTTTTCCGTTGGGTGATCGGCGAAAGCGTAGACATATTCCAGGTTGATATTGGCGGCAGCCAGAGGATTGGCGATCGCCGTCAACAACCCGCCGGGTTTGTCCGGTATCTCCGCCCTCAGCACATCGTGAGTGCTGGATGCGAAACCTGCCGTTCGGATCGCTTCCAACCCTCGCTCCGTATCCGAAAGTATCATCCTCACTATTCCGAAATCGGCAGTGTCGGCGATGGATAGCGCCCGGATATTGATCTCAGCCTTTGCCAATACCTCTAACAACTTCTTGAGCCTCCCGGGGCGGTTCTCAATAAAGACCGAAACCTGCTTCATCCTCATGGCGATCCTCCTACAAAGTGCTGAGTGCTGTTCTGGGCTCTGGAAGCTGCTACTTCGTGCCTGTTGCCGGCCGATCACAGCTCCCTTCTGTCGACCACCCTTTTCGCCTTGCCTTCGCTTCGTTGAATGGTGCCCGGTTCCACCAATCTGACGTGGACTGAGATGCCAAGTACGCTCTCAATCTCAGTCCGTACCTTTCTGGTCATCGACTCCAATCGGCCGACCACGTCGGATAGGGCTGTCTCCGATACCTCCACATGGATCTCTATATCGTCCAATGAGCCCTGGCGGTCTACCACGATCCGGTAATGGGGGGCCAGGCCATCCATTTGAAGCAACACAGTCTCGATTTGGGACGGGAATACGTTTACCCCTCGAACGATGAGCATATCGTCCGAGCGGCCTACAACCTTCTCCATTCGCACCAGTGTGCGCCCGCAAGCACATTTTTCTCGATGCAAGCTGGTTATATCCCTAGTACGGTAGCGGATTACCGGCAGGGCTTGCTTGGTCAACGTAGTGAAGACGAGTTCGCCCCGTTCACCCTCCGGCATCGGTTCGCCGGTCACAGGGTCTACTATCTCCGG
Source organism: Chloroflexota bacterium (assembly GCA_050942695.1). GTDB lineage: Bacteria > Chloroflexota > UBA6077 > UBA6077 > UBA6077 > JBMNNU01. The sequence continues at coordinate 981 of JBMNNU010000175.1, read as the reverse complement.
GAGAAAATGATCTTCAAATACATGCAAGCCATTCTTGTGTGGACACTCCTGGGCTACACCTGGACCCACGATTTCACTCAGCCCGTAGATGTCCAGGGCAGTCAAACCCAGCTTGGACTCTATCTCTTCGCGCATCTGATAGGACCATGGTTCAGCACCGAAGAAGCCTACTCTCAGGTTGGTCTCTCTAAGATCCAGCCCTTCTTGCATAGCCACCTCAGCGAGGAATAGAGAATAGGAGGGTGTACAGGCCAAGACGGTGCTGCCCATATCTCGAATCAGCATTATCTGCCGTTTACTGTTACCCCCCGACATAGGGATAACCATGGCGCCTATCCTCTCTGCCCCATAGTGCGCCCCCAGTCCGCCTGTGAACAGTCCATACCCGTAGGCAACTTGCACCACATCCTGATCGTTAACGCCACCCATAGCGAGGGCGCGGGCCATCATATCGGCCCACAGTTCTATGTCTGCTTTTGTGTACGCAACAACAATCGGCTTGCCGGTGGTGCCGCTAGAACCATGTATCCTCACAACCTGTTTTGGAGGCACCGCAAGCAATCCAAATGGATAGGTATCCCGGAAGTCGGTTTTCACCGTAAAGGGCAGCTTGGCCAGGTCGTCCAAGGAGCGAATATCGCTAGGGGTTACATTTTTCGCTTGAAATGCTTGGCGGTAAAAGGGCACGTTTTCGTAGACATCCTTCACCTTTTGCTGGAGTCTTTCCAGTTGAAGGACCTCTAGTTCGCTACGCGATAATGTTTCGTGTTCTTTGTCCCAGATCATCATTTTACCCCTTTACCTTTTTTTCCGCGTTCTTGCGGTTTCGTGCCCCGACTTCGCGATTTTCAGTTACTGCAACTGAATGGCCCGCTGGGCTCGGTTCCACCTCGTGTTGGTGACTTTGGCGATGTGTTGATAGACATTGATCAGTAGATGGGGAGGCATCTCTCCCTATCTGCCCCACTTGAGGCAGCTTTG
>JBMNNU010000174.1:0-6908 GCA_050942695.1 Chloroflexota bacterium | reverse complement strand
AGAGCCGTTGCGCAGCAGAGAGAGCTCGCTATCCTCGCAGGCGCTCGCGGTGTTTTCAGTGGGTTGTTGGGGCTTCGCCTCGGATGCGACGGGGGTCAAGATCGGTTGCCCCCCATCAAGGGTCTCTTTGCGGGCAACCCCGCCCGCCTCGGGTACTTAAGGGGAGTTGGAGATACTTTATCGATCCTCACCAGGTACCGCTCCTCTTCCAGTAGCGATAACCGAATAGGGATCAGATCGCGGTAAACGCCGCCCAATTTCTCCACAGCATACCGAGCATCATTCATCTCGGCGTTGAGCTCTCCCTTCTTGGGGGCTATTACCCGCCCGCCCACCCGACAGAATGGGATGCACAACTCCGCCAGCACCACCAATTTGGAGAGCGCGCGAGCGACTACCACATCGTAGCTCTCTCGCTCCTCAGGCTGGCGGGCTAGCTCCTCGGATCTAGCGTTGAGCACCCGCACCCCATCCAGCTTCAGAAGCGCAGTAATGTGCGAGAGAAAGTTCGTTTTTTTTCCAACTGAATCGACCATAGTTAGCTTCATTTCAGGTAAACATATCTTGAGAGGCAATCCCGGAAAGCCCGCACCCGCACCAACGTCGATGCAGGACAGCCCCGCGCCCCTATTTAATCTTTCTAACAGCCCTCCATTAGACGCCGATTTTACCGGGGGTTCGGCTCCCGGAAAGGCTAGTAGGCATGTTAGGGAGTCGAGAAAATGTTTGGTCTGGATCTCATCCGGAGCCGTGATCGCGGTGAGGTTAGCCCGCTGGTTCCACCTGAGCAACTCGTTCATGTACAACGAAAAGGCGGACAACTGTTCTCTATTCAGCTCTGCTCCAATTTCACAAGCTCCCGCTTGTAACAGTTTCAGGTCAGCCACGATCCCTCATGCCGTTGGCGATGCCAGCGGCTATCCGATATAATTTCCGCAATAACCCCAGATAATTCGGAGGACGGACCCGATGCCCCACTCCGCAAAGAAAGATTCTAGTAGCTCTCTGGTATCCGAGTCAAACTTGACTCTTTCCCAAGCTATGGGGAGCTATCTTTCTAGCCTAACCCAGGAGGAGAGAAACGCTCTCGCCCTGGATCTAAACGCTTTTGCCCGCTGGTTTGGACCACAGCGTCCCATCCAATCGATTACCCCGCCCGACCTGGAGAGATACCAGGAGCAACTGACGGGTGAGGCGAGAACCGGTGTCACCGAGAGATTGGAAGCGCTCAGGACCTTCCTTGTTGTGGCCAGGCGCCAGCGCTGGATCAATACTAATCTGGCCATCAACATCAAATTAAAGCGCAAGAAGAGTACCGAGCAGGGTCACAAAAGCACTACAACCGATGCCACTAAAAACGGCAACCAGATCCGACTAACCCGCGAGGGGTATCAAAAGCTTGTTGAGGAGTTGAACTTCCTCGAGACTGAGATGCGACCAAAAATCGCCGAGGAGCTTCGAATCGCAGCGGCGGACAAAGACTTCCGGGAGAACGCCCCCTACGACGTAGCAAAGCAGCACCAGGGCGAGGTTGAAGCCCGGATCAGAGAGTTGAAGCGAATTCTTGAAAATGGGCAGGTAGTGGCTGAGGCCGGCTCAGCCAACGTTATCGACCTTGGAAGCAGGGTCACCCTCCGTGACCTGGATGAAGATGAGGAGATCGTCTACGAGCTGGTCGGTCCGGGGGAAATCGATCCAAGGCATGGGAAAATCTCCATCCAATCGCCCGTCGGAAAGGCCCTAACCGGCAAGAAAGTGGGGGACGACGTATCGGTGGATGTTCCGGCCGGAACCCTCAGGCTACGGGTGGAGAAGGTAGAGGAGCGGTAAACTGCCACATAAACCACCTCCTGCACACTACTGTATACGCTGCGGCACACGGTTGGTAGCTCGCCGCGACGGCGAGCACCAGCGCCAGACCTGCCCATCCTGCGGTTGGGTCTACTACCCCAAGTCCAACATGGCATCAGCCGTTGCCATCCTGCAGGATGGCCAGGTGCTGATGGTTCGACGCAAGCACGAGCCTTTCAAAGGGCAGTGGACTCTCCCTTCAGGCTTCATGGAGTATGGGGAGGGTCCGAAAGAGGCCGCGATCCGAGAGCTGAAGGAGGAGTTGGACGTCGAGGTGCGGCTCACGGGGCTCGTGGACGTCCTGATGGAGCGGGGAGACCCGCGGGGGCCGTGCCTGCTGGTGGTCTATACCGGGGATATCGTGAGCGGCCGGCCCAAAGCTGGAGACGATGCAGCCGAGGTGAGAGCGTTCCCGCTGGACCGCCTCCCCGATCAGATTGCCTTCAAAGCTCACCGCGAGGCGCTGGAAAAGATCCCACCTAAATCCACTTCTTCTTCCGGAAGTAGCCAAGCATAGCCGCCGCGATCAGCAGCATCACTGCCATGATTATGACAAAGGCTTTCGGGTCTTCTTGCACCGGGAGCAGGATGTTCATCCCGTAGATACCTGTTACCAACGTTAAAGGCAGTATGATCACCGAGATCGTGGTGAGGATCTTCATCACCTCGTTCAAACGGTAGGATGTGAGGGAGTCGTTGGTATCGGCCAAGCCCTCTACGACCTCTTTGTAGTCCTCCAGGATGTCCCAGATCTTGGCTACGTGGTCGGCAATATCTCCAAAGTAGGCTTCCAGATCCTCCTGGAGGAAGGGCATCTCCTTATGCTCCAGGCTCGATATCACCGGGATCTGGGGCTTGATGATGCGCCTGAAGTTGATGATATCCCGCCTTATCACCGAGATGTCCCGCACCGTCTGCTTGACATCTTCATCAAAGATCGTATCTTCCACCGCCTCGATGTTGTTGTCTATCTTGTTGAGTATGGGGAAGCAGTAGTCCACGAGCCTGTCCACTACCCGGTACAGTAGGTAGCCGCTACTCTTGCCCATCAACTCCTGGCGAGCAGCTTGGTTGCTTACGCACTCCTGGAACATCCGCCTCAACGGCTTAATGTCGCCAGCGTGGACGGTAACGAAATAGTCGGGCCCCACGAAGATGTCTACCTCGCTGGCCACGGTGACCCGCGCCATCTTGTTGAAGACGGGGAAGTGGAGGACGATAAATAGGTAATCTTCGTGCTCGTCTATCTTTGGGCGCTGGATCTTGCTAAGACAGTCGTCGAGATGGAGGGGGTGGAAGCGATAGTTCTGCCGCAGCCACTCGATCTCGTCCCTCGTGGGGCGCTCGATATTGACCCAGGTGATCTTGCCCTGTCGAGCTATCTGCAGATTGAGTTTTCGTTCCTCGGCGCGCAGCCCAGCAGCGACGACGGGCGACGGATTCCCCTTCAATACCATCCATCTCACCTCCCTTCACTTTATGAATTGTAACTCTCACCTACCCAGGTTTCAACGCACCTATCGCGCAGGACGCTCCATATCGTCTAGAAGTTGATACCAGTTGCGAAGAACCTGCTCCGCAGGCTTACCAAGAGGTGGATAATCGGAGTCGGCGAGACCGCCGCGCTCGAAATCCGATGGCCAGAACCAGAGGTATGCCCCGTGAAACCAATCGACCCCAGCCCAACTCTCGAAGAGTGCATCGTACAGGGCTGCCTGGAGTTGAAGGTTCACCATGCTGGAACCGCCTCCAGCCCAAGGGTGGCGAGCAGCTTCGGGAGCACTTGGATAGCCGACTTCGGTGAAGATGAGAGGCATATCGTATCTAGCCTGAAACGGCTCGATTCTGAGCTTTCGCCATTCATCCCAGTTGAACACCAATTCCTGGTTGGTCGGGCTCGGTTGCCCGTCTTGAGTGAGCTCGAAGTAAGCCGAAATCCCTAGATAGTCAAGATCAGGCCAGAACTCGATCTGCTCGTATTCCCTGAACTGGTCCTGCTCGGCGGACGCCGGAGCAGAGCCCCACTGAGCGCTGTAGGTGAGGAAGCCGTCGAAGCGACCGCGAACCTCGGCGATCATGGAGCGCCAGTAATGGGTGTAAGATGGCCCACTGAGGCTGCTTAGCTCCGCCCCGATCACCATCCCTTCCACATTGTGATTTCGGGCGAGGTCGGCGTAGTGAAGCAGGACCGATCGGTACGCGGAGAAGAAGGCATCCTTATCGTCCGGGTTGATCCGGGCGCGCCAGGTGCCATCCTCACAGTCGATATGGAGTCGGAAAACCACCTGCAGGCCTAGGCGATGCGCCTCGTTGACGACCGCGATCAGATCTTCGTCCTTCGGAGTCCATTTGCCACTATGGATATTAACGTCGTAAGGATGGGTTACGAACCAGGTGATAACGGGGGAAACCGTGTTGGCGCCGGAGGCCTTCAGTCGACGTAGCGACATGAAGCTCGCCCTGGAGCCAAAATCCAGGTTGTGGTTCCAAAAAGCGAAAGCCTTCTGCCAAACCATCGACCGCTTATTTGTGTTGCCAGCCGTCTCGGCCGAAGTCCTCGTAGCCTGCGGCTGGGGTGAACTCGATAGTGTATTGGGGGTGGGGGTTGGGTAATCGGGTTCCTGAGAGAGAAGCAGATACCCGCTATCGGCGCTCACTAAATTGGCGGCAAGCCTAGGAACCCCTGCCTGTTGGCTCGGGGTAAGGCAGGCAAGCATCGAGAGTGCGGTTACTATCAGCAATCCCCCCAGCCACCGTACCATTGCAACGCTCCTTAGTGACTACCGCCATCCATGCCTTTACCCAACCAAAGCTGAGCACCCTGAAGCACGGAGGCCTGCCCTCAAAATGTAGCCGAAGGCTTCAGCCTGCGCGCGCCTCGTTATGAACCACGATGCGAGGCCTCCACGAGGTTACGCGCACCCCAAAAAGGTGCGGCTACACTTTATGTCGGGCTAGACCGATCGGTCTGATCGGATCGGCTCACTGGCAAATTCCTCGCTCGCGCTCCCAGCATAGACCGCTTACGCGGCTGTTCTAAACAAAGTTAACGCAGTAGTGCTAGCCGTGGGGTTTCGCAACATGTATACCCGTGCTATAAAGACAGGCTGATCTTCAGTCCATCATGGGCGAGCGCTACGCCGGGAGGGAGAAGGGTATTGGTAGTCGAATGATCGAGGTCATGGGCGATATGGGTGAAGTAGGTCTTTCGGGGGCGCAAACGATCCACCACATCCAAGGCCTGCTCGACGTTGAAGTGGGTTGGGTGAGACCGCCAGCGGAGAGCGTCTAATACCAACAGATCCAACCCCATCAGCTTCTCCATAGACTGTTCTGGGATCTGGCTACAGTCGGTAACGTAGGCTGCCGGGCCAAATCGGAAGCCGAGCACCGGCAATCGACCGTGCAAAACCGGTACGGGGACGATCTCCAGCCCGAATAGGTCGAATGGGCCGTCGGAGGGGATCAGCGACAGCCTGGGTTTCCCCCCTCCGATCTGAGTGTCGGTAAAAATGTAGTCGAAACGGCACCGGATCTGATCCAGGCACTCTGCGCTACCGTAGCAGGGAACCGCTGCTTTCTGCATCTCGCTGAAAGATCGGACATCGTCCAGTCCGCCTATGTGGTCCGCATGGGAGTGGGTTAACAACACCGCATCCAGCCGTGTTATGCCTGCCCGAAGCACCTGTAGCCGGAATTCCGTGGCCGTGTCGATCACAATGTTCCGTTCGCCATACTGGAGGAGGAGCGAGCAGCGGAAGCGCTGGTTTTTGGGGTCTTTGGAGGTGCATACGGGGCACCGACAGCCGATAGCCGGCACTCCATGCGATGTTCCCGTTCCTAACAACGTTAGCGTTAGATCCATCTATCCTCTGTATTTGCCGGAGACCAGTCGTTAGGTCAGCGCCATCTCCTGTTCTCAGCCCTTACGGTTCAGGCTATCTACGTCCATCGGAATGTTACCACAGATGAGCTTTTCTGAACCATCACGTGAGCGCTCTCAAACGGAGAATAGCCTTTCCGTAACGGCGATGGGCTTCGGACCGACTGATGCCCACTATCTTACTTACCTGAGCAAAAGGTAGCCCGTGAAAGAGGTGGAGCCGTACTATCCGGCAATCGAGGCCGTGCAACTCCTCCAATAGCTCCGCGCACCCAAGTGCACCATCCCACTCTCGACCATCCGCCCCTTGAACATCAGCCAAACGCTCCAACAACTGATCGTGCGGCACACTGTGCAACTGAATGCGGCTCGTCCGTCGCGTGGGCGATTGCATACGCAGATATCGACCCATCCGCCACGGAAACGATGCGAGGAAATAGGCGGTAAAGTTGCTGTTGCGATCCGGTTTCCACTTCAGCACGATCTCAGCCAACGCCACGTAGGATTGCTGATAAAGGTCCTCCGCCTCCATGCTAGGTGGCAGGGGAACCCCGCCAGAAATAAGAGTTCTGAGGATGCAGTGGATCGATATCTCAAGCTCACGGTACAGCTCGCCCAGCAGCTTACGCTCCCCGCGCTGATAACGTAGAGCAAGGGATGCTATCCTACCGTCTTTCTCCATCCGGCCCATCTCAACCGCCTCACAGGTGGCAAAGAACCCTGCCAACGAATATGCTCAATCTGCTCTTACAAGGTGATGCCGAGCTCGTTCCCCACTTCATCCAGCACCCTGGCGAGGGAGGAGGCGAGCCCTTCGGCTGAGCGGCCTTCGAGGGCGTATTGAAGCTTGAGGGCACGGCAGAGGGTTTCGATACCCTTTCGAGTGGCTTCGGCATCGCCCTCTCTTATCGCTTTCCGAATCAACATGCGGAGAAGCGCGATTTCGTCGCTAACGCCACGCATTGCAGCCGCGACCTCCAGATCCCAAGCGCCCTCATCCAGAGCTTTAGAGTAGAAGAGTTGCTCTCGTTCAGGCGCCATTTCGCAGGCGACCTCGGACGTATAGGCTGGCCTCCTTTGCGTCACCATATCAACCGAGCCCTGCGTCCCCTTATCTTCTTCCAGCGTTTCCTTTGATCTGCGATGATAACGGCAGTACCGCCCGCCCGGCTCA
>JBMNNU010000209.1:0-5743 GCA_050942695.1 Chloroflexota bacterium | reverse complement strand
GGCCCTCCGGAAGCTAGCCGGCGCGATCAACAGGTCGAAAACCGCGGTGGTGTTCACCAACCAGTTGCGGGAGAAGGTGGGGATTATGTTCGGGAACCCCGAGACGACGCCTGGTGGTCGAGCGCTTAAGTTTTACGCTTCGGTTCGATTGGACATTCGGCGAAGCGATGCCATCAAGCAGGGCACTGAGGTGATGGGGAACCGGACCAAAGTCAAGGTGGTGAAAAACAAAGTAGCCCCCCCATTCCGAACGGCTGAATTCGACATAATGTACAACGAGGGTATTTCCAAAGAGGGCGGGTTGCTGGATGTGGGGACTGAGCTGGGAATAGTCCGGAAAAGTGGGGCATTCTTCTCCTTTGGGGACACGAAGATCGGCCAGGGACGTGAGAACTCGAAAGAGTTCCTGAGGAAAAACCCAGACATTTCTCAAGAGATCGAGCGACAGATTCGCCAATCGTTAGATACCGGACGCGCCGTACCGGCAGCAGCCGCCACTATCGGCTCCGATGGGGACGATGAGTCTTAGTGCTGGGTGCTGAGTGCTGGGTGCTAGGTGCTTAGTCCTGCGTCCTGTTCTGAGTGCTGAGTTCTGGGTTCTGGGTTCTGGGTGCTGGAAGCCGATGCCTGACGGCTAAAAGCTAACGATTGAAAGCTGAAAGCTGATAGCTATTCCCTTGTGCCTTGTGCCTTATGCCCGAAAAATACCATGCTACGACGAATCACCGCGATCGAGCCCCAAAAGAGAATAGGAAGTAAAAGGGTCAACGTTTTTCTGGATGGCAGCTTTGCTTTCAGCCTCCAGGATGAGCTAGCAGCCAGGCTTACGCCTGGCTCTTTTCTTTCCGATGCTGAGATTGCTGCCTATCAGCACGAAGACGATTCCTACCGCGTATTGGATGCAGCCCTGACGCTGCTCTCCTACCGCCCCCGCAGCGTCTTCGAGTTGCGGAGCCGGCTGCTGCGAAAAGGCTTCGAGTCGGGCCATATCGAAGATGCGCTGGAGAGACTCAAGCGGATGGGCGTAGTGGATGATGCGGATTTCGCACAGTTCTGGGTCGAGAATCGCCAGAGACATCGCCCCCGAGGTGGGAGACTATTGCAAGCAGAACTGCGCGCCAAAGGGATAGAGAGAGATGTGATCGAGAGCGTGCTTCCGGACGAACAGGAAGAGGACGCTGCAGCCTACCGCGTAGCCCAACGAAAAGCCCGCTCGCTAGATGGGCTAGACTGGCAGACGTTCAGGAAAAAGTTGGGAGACCACCTGGTGCGCAGGGGGTTCGGATACGAAACAGCGAACTACACCGTAAAGAAGCTGTGGCAGGAACTCCATCCAGATGATGATGATCTGTAGAGGCGAATCACCTGTCGACACCCATTACGTGGCCAACTGCACACTCGAAGCCTGCCGTTGGGTTCGGAGAATCTGATTGGAAATCGCATGCCGTACCAAGCGATCGCCCTGGTACCTCTGGATCAGATGGTTTATCAGGTGGCGCAGCGTGTCGTCTTTGGTCAGCGAGTACTCGTAACCCGAGCCTACATCCCTCTGATTAATTATACCGGCGGTGGATAGGGCTCTGGCGGCTGGTTTCAGCTCCGTTTCGTCTCTTCCGGTATAACGTGCCAATTCGTCCACGGTTGCCGCCATCTCCGGGTTGCCGTGAAAAAAGCGAAGCAGCTCCCATTTCACGAATGAGTCCAGATGAGGTAGTAGTCTATCCACCACTTGAGGTTTAATCCCTAGCTCCAAAATGTTGGGCGAGTCCGGCGTTTTTGGACTCGGCTTCTCTCTGGCAACGTCGTGAGATGCGCCTCCTTCGGAGCGGATGTGAACCTTCTCGTTAGATGTGCCCAAGGTCAACCTCGCCAGGCAACTTAGGGCTCATTATCTCGGGGTTCATGATACCGGGAGGGGGTGCAGGTTTTATGCCATTTACGATATTACCTGGAGCTTAGAGACCGTCCCAAATTTGGTAAAGCCGATTGCTGGGTCCGAGAGCGCGGCGCTGAAGCTACCGCGCTGAGAAGACGAAGCCCTACGGGCTGGGACGGTAGGTATGCACAGGCATTGCTGGTCCGGCTATTGGCGACGAAGCCCTGCGGGCTGGGACGGTAGCCCCGAAGGGGCTTTGTGTTCTCAGCCCCGCAGCTTCAGCTCGGGGCTCTCGGACGAGGCCTACCAATTTTGGGATAGTCTCACAGGCGCTTTGAGTGGCATGGTTCACGGTAGGGGTCACAATGTAGCGTCAGGCCTTGTGCTTGACGTGGTGCCTCGTCGGGGACGAGTCCCGACGGTACAGCTCGTCGGAGACAAGCCCCGACGCTACAGCTCTGGCTGTTTGTGTGAACCATGCTAATCAGGTCGTCATTTGGTACAGATATTGCCGGCTCAAACGCTTACCATTATCTTGAGTCGGAGGCGTGCATGCGGATAGATATCGGTTCGAGAGTGTGGACGAGGGATAATGAAGAGATCGGCAGCGTCGATCGCGTCGTGATCGACCCCGATACCAAAGACGTAGATGCCATAGTTGTTCATCGCGGTAAGTTCCTGACTCGGGACGTGGTTGTGCCTCTATCTCTGGTTCAAGATAGCGGCGACGATGGGGTGCGACTCCGGATCGGGAGGGCTGAGCTCCACGATCTTCCTGATTTTGTGGAGAGGCATTACTCCTTTGCGCCTTCGGCGGCGAGGACCCCGATTTCCGAGATTCCTGGCTCTGTATTGATCCCAGCAGCTCGCCAGGGGGTTTCCGGACTTCCCACAACCTACGAAGCGGTAGAAGACGAGGTTAGGGAACCGGATCGAGACATAGAAATATCCGAAGGTACGGAAGTCCGAGCGCTGGATGGGGTAATCGGCTATGTGGATGAGGTGCTCACCGATCCCATTACCAACCGGGCGAGCGATATCGTGGTTAAGAAGGGTCAGACACTTACCAGGGATACCAGGATCCCAATAGAATTCGTTGCGAAAACTGCCGACGATCATATCCAGCTTAGCCTTACCACGCAGCAGGTATTAGAGCTTCCGATTCCGGTCGTGGATAGGTATCTGACGGTCGAGGGAGACGAGCCTTAAGTTGCCGGAGACGGCGAAGAGGTTCAGGCCCTGTTGTTATGCCGGCCGGAGAGTTTGGAGAAGACTCCTTTCTTTTTCATCTTCTCCTGTTGATAGGTAACGAAGGTTGCAATTCGGGCCAGATCGGCGTCGCTGATGTCCACGAACTTCAGCCCCATGTGCCATCTCGTTTTCCCGGTATTGTCATGGATCGGATCGAAGGCCCGACACACCTCTGCTGATGCCCTGACCTGTCCGATGATCCTCGGCAGCTCGAACGCGATCTGGATTGTGCTTCCCTCAGCGATATCCTGGAGACAGCTAATGCCGATGCCCCCAAGGCTGATATCTAATATGAGGGGCGCTAGCGTTTGAAGACCCTGTTTTTCGTCGCCCACTATCCTAAACGATGTCGGTTGTAAGAGCAGCGGTACCCTTACATGTTGCCTGCGATCGTATTTCTGGAGATCGGCGATGTCGACGAGGCGCGTAACTAGAGGGGTATCAGGTGGGTTGGACACTAATGCCTGAAAACGCAATCGCACACCGAACCTGTTGACGTAGATAGTGACGTCTGATCCATCGCTAAAACGGACCACAGCGCCGCGCCGTCTCGGAGAGCTTACTACGATCGAGTCATCCTCTACCTTTTGTATTCTGCTCTTGTACTGGCTCCATCGCTCATACTTTTCACCGTTGGTGGAAATGCCCTCGATGATGATTGATTGGCCCGGCGATAGCAGGAGACGTAAGGGCAGCGAGTCGTTGTCCTTTGCGACCATCCCATCTCTACTGTCGGAGTCGGCAAGAATGGGCATGGGTTCAGCCTTTTCATTTTTAATTCGATGCATAATAAATAGTTCGGCTGTTAGTGAAAATTCTTGAGGCTCAATACGGCTATGTCAACGCTTTTTCGTATCCAACCGGTTACAAATGTTGCGCGGTGCGGCAGGTCGGTGCCATGAGGTGCAGTTGGCCTGAAAACGGATTGCTGGTATGATGCACTCCGGTTAACCCGTCAGGAGATATTGAGCAAGGAGAGCGCTGACCGATGAAAAAGAAGGTTCTCGTCACCGAGTTTATCCACTCTAGCGGTATCGAGTTACTTGAATCGGAATGTGAGGTGGTGCGCCCATCTGGCACCTCAGTAGCCGCCTTGAAAGAGGCGGTAGTTGATGTGGACGGCATCCTAGTCCGCGTCGCTCCTGTCTCAAGAGAGGTGATCGAGGCAGCGCCAAAGCTGAAGGTGATTGGCAAGCACGGTGTCGGCACCGACAATATAGACATACCTGCGGCAACCGAGCGAGGCGTCGCTGTCTGTAATACACCTGAGGCGAACAGCGAGGGGGTAGCAAATCTGGCGATCACATTGATGCTGGCTACATCGCGTAGGCTTCTAGAGTGCGACTCTTTCGTTAGATCGGGGGGGTGGAGCAACAAAGACAACTTGATGGGCCACGAACTGTTAGGGAAGACGCTCTCTATCGTGGGCATCGGCAGGATCGGTGCACGGTTGGCCCAGATTTGCCAGGCTGCCTTCAACATGAAGGTGTATGCTTACGATCCTTACGTGAGCCGCGAGGTGATGGAGGCCAGGGGTATTACGAAGGTCGAGAGTGTTGATGAACTGATGCCGGTGGCCGATTTTGTTTCCATCCATACCCCGTTAACCCCAGCGACTAAAGGGATCATCAGCACCAAGCAGTTCGACCTGATGAAACGCAGCGCCATCTTGATCAATACATCTCGGGGGCCGGTGGTCGACGAGTCGGCACTGATTGATGCTCTTCAAAGTGGAAAGATCGCGGGGGCTGGCTTGGACGTCTTCGAGCAGGAGCCTCCTTCTCCCGATAACCCTCTTCTCAAAATGAAAAACGTTACCCTTCTGCCACACATGGGTGGGGCATCCTTCGAGTCGATGGAGCGGATGGCAACCCATGCAGCAGCGGATATCCTGGCTGTGCTGCGGGGAGACCGGCCGAAGTACCTGATGAATCGCGAGGTGCTGAAGTAAGCGATCGTGGCGGGGAGACTCAGGGAGTGCATAAGATTCTATCTCCCTTTGGGAGAGGGTTAGGGTGAGGGTTTTTTCGGGGCAGTTGTTGCTGGTCTTCACAGCTCCCCTGGCGGTGATGATTACCCTGCTCAACTTTGCCCCTTTCCTGCCTGTTGTGAAAGAGGAGTTCGGCCTTACCAACACGATGGCTGGCTTCCTGGCCTCTGCTACGCTGCTATCGCACACCCTGCTGCAACTACCGGGCGGCCAGATCACCGATCGCATCGGCGCCAAGCGAGCCACCGGTTTTGGGCTGGTCCTGGCTGGTTCTTCTGTGGTCGCTTCCGGCTTTGCTCCCACCTTTTCACTATTGCTGTTGAGCCGCTTCTGCTCGGGTGCGGGGACTGCCCTCACCTTTATCGCTGGATTGGCTTGTGTCAACGCCATGGTGCCGATAAAGAGGAGGGTGATAGCGCAGGGGCTCTACGGTGCAGCGGCGAATGCCGGCGTGGTGTTTGTGCTTCTCTTCTCCGAGCGGATTGCCGTTTGGGGAGGTTGGCGTGGTGTCTTCGTCGTCGAAGGGGTAGTTATCCTCGGCATCGCCTGCTTGTTGCTGCGCTGCGTGCGCCTGGATGCCGTGCACAACCTGGTGGTTTATCCATCCTGGCGGGAGCTGTTGCGAC
>JBMNNU010000173.1:0-6937 GCA_050942695.1 Chloroflexota bacterium | reverse complement strand
TGTCCATCTCCTTGAGAGCGGCAACCGTTTTCGTCAACTGCTCTCTATCCAAAAAGCCCAGGTGGGTACCTCCCAGCACCGCGAAAATCCTCTCCTCGCCGGATACCTTCCGCGCCTGGTTCAGGTGATTCACGATCCCGCTGTGGGCGCACCCAAGCAACACCACCAGCCCTTTCGGGGTTTTGACAAGCAGCGATTGGTCATCCAGGATCTGATCCTGCTCCCAGCCCTGTGGGGTTTTCACCCTCGCGGCCGAGTCCAGCTTCTCGAAATCGGTCTTTCGAGGCACCGGGCCGGTCGTCATCACATTCTCGTTTATCCGGATGGGGGCATCGGACAGATCGAAGGTTGCGCCTAGAGCCTCCAGCAACCCCCTCTGGTAGGGCAGGCCGGTGTACCTCGGTTTTTGGCCTTTCCGAACGGAGTATCGGGGCTTCCAAACATCGGTGTGGGCATGCACCGTCACCTCGCCTGTTTGAGCCAGCAGATCCCTCAGGCCGCCCGTGTGATCCCAGTGGCCGTGGCTGAGCACGATGTGGCTCACCCGCGAAAGGTCTATATCCATAAACCGCGCGTTGTGAACTGTGCTGCTGGATGGGCCTGCATCTAGCAGCACACATAGATCATCCAGTTCCAGCAGCATCGATAGCCCATGCTCCGCTATCGTGCCTATCTTGCCGACGCTGTTCTCAGCCAGGGTTGTGATCTTGACCCTCACTGCTTGCCTCCTTTTTAGTCCTGAGTGCTGGGTGCTGAGTCCTGAGGATGGTTCTGGGTTCTGGGAATCGAGTGCTGAATGCTGCGATCTTGTGCCTTGTACCCCGTGCCTGAATATGTACCCCACGGCTCAGTTCACAGGAGGGGGCTTAAAAAAACCGCCGCCACGTTGCGGCCACCTGTGTAGGCTGAACTGCCCGCACCAATCCTTTCCGTAGGTTTCAGGCCAAACGCCCTTTTTCTCGAAAGATCTCTGGCTGCTGCCCATGAACTGGAATACGGGTGGATTGAACCTGCACTCGCCCACGGTATCATCCTTGGGCTCGATGCCGCCGGGCAGGCGCGAATGCCAGTAAAGGCAATATCTGCACTTTCTCTGCGCTGTCATCCCTGCCCCCATTAGTTTGTTGTGCACTGAGCGTAAGCGAAGCTGCTTCAAGCGTTATGATTCGATTATAGCGCCTTTTCCGCTCGTCATGTTGGCGCAAAAACTGTCGCTCCGCATCCGAAATACGTCTTCGCGAGCAAACACATTCTTGGTATTATAGAAAAGCGTTCCGTGCCGTTCTTTTCAGGTTCCATCGCCGAGGCGAAGAAAAAGGTGAGGCGATGAGCAAACAGGCCGGCAATACCTCTGAACTTATTGTTGCGTTGCTGGATCGACACCGGGAGGAGATCGCCTCTTCCTGGGTTGAGATGGTCCGCCAGATCCCCAACTCCAACTACCAGGAACGATCCGCAGATGAGTTAAGAGGCTCGGTGATGAGGAATCTCGACGCCATCATCGAGATGCTCTCCGCCGACTCTTACAGAGCCATGGACAATTATCTCGCCGAAATCTGCGAGCTTCGATGGCAGCTTGGGTTCGATGTCGGCGAAGTTATCGAGGGCTTACTCCTGCTCAGGGAAGCTGTACTGCCCTATTTCTGGAAAGAACTGATCCCTGGTTACCCCAAAATCTACGAAATTACAACAACCTTCGACGGCTGCCTGCGCTATATGCTAGGCCGCTTCGGGCGTCTATACGCCGAGGCCATTCACCAACACATCTCAGAGCAGCAGAAGCTAACAGCAGTAATGGAGGAGAGGCAGAGGTTAGCTCGAGAGCTCCACGACTCGGTAACCCAATCTCTATACAGCATCACGCTCTACGCTGAGGCAGCGGGAAACATGCTGGAGGCAGGCAACCAAAAAAAGGCGTCAGAACATTTGCGAAAGCTGCAGGAAGCAGCCCAGGATTCGCTCAGGGAGATGCGCCTTCTCATTTTTGACCTCCATCCACCTGTGCTGGAAAAGGAAGGGCTGGTAACTGCGCTGCACACACGATTGGAGGCTGTGGAATCTCGTGGCGGAGTACAGGCCAACCTCCTGGTGGAGGGGACGGAACGGCTCCCCATCGCCTTGGAGGAGGAGCTGTATCGCATCGCTCAGGAAGCCCTGAATAACGTGCTGAAACATGCCAGAGCCACGATGGTGATGGTTCATCTGCGGTTGAGCCAGGCCGGAGCTTCTATAGAAATTCTGGATGACGGAGTAGGTTTCGACCCATCCGCAACACAAAGCAAGCGGGGATTCGGACTATCGAGTATGCGAGAGCGGGTGGAAAAGATCGGCGCCACTCTGGTAATCGAGAGCGCACCTCAAAAAGGAACCAGAGTGAGAGTCGATGTGCCGGCTAAGCTGCTTCGCTAAGGCCAGATCCCGCAACCGGTAAAGACTCGAAGCACGCCACTACCGCCGTAGGGAAAAGGTTTATCCCCTTCCGCTTGGCCCTCTATGAGGGAGGCGGCTGGGGACAAGCCTCAGCCCTACGTTCAGGAATAACTGAACGACACTCCGAACAGAAGGGCCGGCTATGAAAGAGAAAGCTATTCGAGTCCTCGTGGTCGACGACCACAACATCGTCCGCAAAGGGATCTGCGCTCTCCTCGATGCCAAGGAGGGGATCGAAGTGGTGGCCGAAGCGGACAACGGGCAGGAAGCGGTTGTCCAGGCGGGCGCTTCTCAACCCGATGTGGCGCTGATGGATCTAGTGATGCCGGTAATGGATGGAATCGAAGCTACCCGGCAGATCTCGGCTAGTTATCCGCACGTGCGCATCCTGGTTTTGACCAGCTTCTCCACCGACGATAAGGTCTTCCCGGCCATCAAAGCGGGGGCGCTGGGCTATCTTCTCAAGGACTCCACCCCGGACGACCTTGTGCAGGCCATCCGCCAGGTGTACCGAGGCGAGCCCTCCCTGCACCCAACCATCGCCCGCAAGATACTTCATGAGCTAAGCCGTCCGCCTGATAGGCCTCCCACGCAGGAGCCGTTGACGGAACGAGAGCTCGAGGTGCTGCGTCTCGTAGGGCAAGGTTTGTTGAATCAGGAGATTGCCGAGCGGTTGGTGGTGACTGAGGCAACGGTGCGCACCCATGTGAGCAATATATTGAGCAAACTTCACCTCGCCAGCCGCACTCAAGCAGCGCTATATGCGCTACGAGAGGGGTTAGCATCGTTGGATAACCCCGAACAAACGTTCCCCTGAAGCCCACTCACAGTCGATACCAACATTTGTGCAGAAAACGGCACTACTAATGTGGACAAACGCCGGCAAAAAAGCCGTCCATTTGCTGATCTCAATTCCGCTCTCCTCCGATGCCTATGATTCCCCCACTCTGTAACATGACAATCGCTAAAAGGTCGAGCAACCTGTCCGGCTTGGCATCAATATCAGCCGAGGGTTGCCTTCTGCAACGATCTGGGTCAGCAGGACGTAGTCGGGTTATCAATGCAGCAGCAAGGTTGGGACAAACAGGCCAGGAGGTAAAAATATGGCGACTACAAAACCACCGATCACGAAAGATCAGCTTCACCAGTACTTAAAAAAGGTAGGGTGGCCGATGGCCCCTATAGTCATCGCCCAGTTTGCCAAGGAAAACGGCGCGCCGCCTGAAGTGTTGCAAGCTATCAATCAAACGCCCAACCAGATCTACATGTCCGAGGGTGATTTCTGGGAAGAGTTCCGTAAGGTCTACTGAGCGTTCACATCGTTTAGCGGTAGGCCCGGCTACTAGCCGGGCCTACCCGTTATCTTATCCCCCCAGCTTTCCGTAGACCGAGCCTAAGGGCTCAGGTCATTCGGATGACTAGATTCTGGGTCTTGTCCACGAAGGGCTCGATTTTCTCTTCTGCTGCCTTCAGAGCTTCTTCCAACCGATCAGTTGCCACATCGTTGCCCACACTGCTTAGCCCCAACACCTTCTGTTTAAGATCCACAACCTGCTCGGCACACTGCCTGGCGATCTCGGTGCCGCCCTGGGTCTTTACGAACAGCTTCTTCCTAATCGGCACCAACATGTCGGATAGCCGTTGCAACCTCTCAGCAGCAGTCTGGTGGACTTCCGGCGGTAAATCTGGAGACACCAAGGGCAGTTGTTCCCGCAGCTCCTGCATCATGGCAACCATCTGATCGATATAAAACGGTCCGTCTCGCCTCACGTTCTGGCTCATCGATCAACCTCCATAACCTGTTTACAAGAAGGCCGAGATGTCACTACATCTACCAGCCGAAAGCTTCCTCAGCAGCCTGGCGCAGCTTCTCTACGAACACCGGAAAGGGGGTATTTTGATATTTCAAAAGCTCCTGAGAATCCACAGTGTCGTACCAGTCATACCAGCTAGGGGCATCCGTGAAGACCGGTTCGTCTTCCAGCTCCATGGCGTCGTAAAGGGCACTCACGTATTCTCGTGCTAGCATCTGCCAGCTACCGCCGCCCGCCACATTGAAGGTCTTACCCCTCGCAGGCGAAGAGTTAGCGCAGGCGAAGAGGGCGTCCGCCACATCGTCACGGTTGACGTATTCAACTCTCTGGTCGGGTCTAAACGGCCACTCCTCCGGAGGGTCCAACACCTCGGGGATGGAAATTGGGGCAATACGCAGGATCGTGTAAGGTAGGCCGCTGGCCTTGACCGCTAGCTCGCTTTGAATCTTGCTCTCGGCATATATATCCAGGGGCGACTGAGGCTGGGATACGGCTATCGGCGGCTGCACGGCCGACGTGTCCCCATAGGTAGCAACTGAAGAAGCAAGTATGAAATGAGCGTTCGTCTTTCGAGCCCCTCTCAGCAGCCTTTCGGTCCCTCCAACGTTGATATCCATGGTCAACGTGCGATTTCGCTCGCTCGCCGGCGGGATCAGGGCGGCTAGGTGCATTACGGCGTCGACACCCTCCACGGCCCTTTGGACCACCTCTTCATCCCTGATATCCCCTTTTACGATCTCGACCTCGCTTTTCCCCTCGAAAAAGCTGTAGTCCACCTGAGGGAGGTCGAAGACCCGAACCAGATTGCCATTCTCCAGTAGGAGATGGGCTAACCTTCTACCCAGGTTTCCTGCTCCACCGGTAATCAGTACCTTCATCTTCTGGCCTCTTTCACTATCGTGGTATATCTGGCAACCCCAAAGGGCTCGCCAGAGGAGGCTGAAGAGGCTTGGGGTGTTCCCAAGCCCCACCATAGGGTTGCACCCCGCTGGACTCCCGCTTTCGCCCTCTCTCTACGATGGGAAGGATTTGCCGTGCAACCGGCCCAGGCCGGAGAGCAACTGGTCGCGGTCGTCAGCAAGGGAGCTGGCGCCGTAACGCTCTATTTGATACGCCACCTCTTCCGGTAGAAAGGCGATCAACTGCAGGATCTCCAGAACCGCCACGCCCTTCGAGTCGCCGGTCAGCACTTTCCAATTGGCAGTCAGCAGGCTGGAAGCATCCAGTGCTCGCAGCCTGTCGCTCAACTCGTCAATCGTGAGCTGCTTGGCGAGAAAACGCTGGATCAGCAGGAGAGCATCTTGAGCCATAGCTTGCGTTCGGCTTGCTAACTCAGCCAGGCTGAGCTCTTTAACCAGTTCCAGCTCAGGTGCCCCTTCCTTATCGGTGAAGCCCATTCCCTCTCCTTATTAAAATTTCTGTAAAAACTGGCGGCCGTCACCCCGCATCCGCCCACAACCCAGAGCCGGCTATTTGCCATCAGCGTGGCCTGGAGCCTCTGGCCGACGGTTCAAATCCGATGGCTGACAGCCAGCCGGTAAGAAGCGCCAGCAGCGCTCCACCTCGTCTCGCACCCTCGTGAGCAGCCCCATCTCCGCAAGGATGCCCACACTTCTCCAGATCCGCTGATTGGATGTTCCAAGCTCGCGGGCCAGGTGAACACAGTGAAGCTGTCCACTCTGCCTTTGTTCGCAACCACCGGTGCAGGTGAAGGCGCCATGCTCGCGAATCCTACCCAGCACGTAGGCCTCTCTGGCTGCTAATGCGCGCTTGTCACTGGTGTCCATCGGGCTTACCTTCGATCTCCTGTTTCACCCGGCTGGCAATAGAGCGGAAAGCTTCAGCCGCTCCGGATTCTGGATACCGCCTCAGCAGGGTTACCCCTTCATCAGCGGCCTGGTTGACCCGAATGTCGAAGGGGATTCGACCCAGGAACGGAATCTCCATGTTGCGGGCAAACTCCTCCCCTCCATCTTTGCCAAATAGATGTATCTGCTCGCCACAGTGGGGGCATTTGAGCGGCCCCATATTCTCCACAACGCCCAGAACAGCCACTCCTAGCTCTCTAGTGGCGTTCACAGCCTTACCGCAGATGACCGTAGCTACATCCTGGGGCGTCGTCACCACCAGAACTCCGCTGAGGTCGGGGATCGCCTCCATGATGGCCATAACCTCGTCTCCGGTCCCCGGAGGCAGATCCACTAGCAGGAAATCAAGTTCATCCCAAACCGCGGCGGCGAGCAACTGGCGGATTACCTTCATTTTGTAGGGTCCCCTCCACATGGCCGGCGTCATCTCCCCCGGCCAGATGAGGGCCACCGACATCATCTTGACCCCCTCTTTTGAGACGAGAGGGTTGAGGTGAAAGCCTCCACGCATAATGTCGGCTCCAGGTTGAATCCCTAACATCTTGTGCACGCCTGGCCCGTGGATGTCGGCGTCGAAGATCCCTACCTGAGCACCCGATTCTCGCAAAGCAGCACCCAGGTTCACAGTCAGGCTGGTTTTCCCCACCCCACCCTTCCCGCTGATGATGGCGATCTTGTATTTCACACCCGCCATCGCATCCGCTATCGGGCCATGCTTCAGCCGTTCCCTTCTGATCGTTTCCTGTAACCGAATCCGCTGCAGCGCCATAGCTACCCCCTAATCAAGATGAGATCATCAACTGGTAGTGGGTGCGGCCCAGATCG
>JBMNNU010000172.1:0-6944 GCA_050942695.1 Chloroflexota bacterium | reverse complement strand
ACCCCCTCCAATCCAACGACTCGGCGCAGAATCCCCCGGAATGGAATCAGCCGGTGCCTCTTCTGTTCTTCGGTCAGCGCTGGCATCAGGTCCGTCAGCACGGCTCTGCCGTCGGGTGTCTCGAAGGTGGTCTCCAAAACATTGGTTGGTCCAACATACCGGCGACGCGACTGGAATGGGCCAACAGGGCGGATGGCGAAATAACCGCCCTTTTCGTAGTCGAGAAGGCGCCCGAAAACCGAAGGGCTGTCGAAATTTGGCCAGCAGCACCAGTCGATGGAGCCTCCTGCCGATATCAGTGCAGCAGCTCTGGAGTCCCCAATTATCCCGTAATCGGACAGGGGGAGGTAGTTGCGGTCAACCTGGCTTGTCTCTTCTACCATTTCTATCCGAAGTGCTCACGCGGCCTCAATCATAGACCTCAAATAGCAGCGATCATCAACAATACAACCGCCGTTGTCACGGCGGTTGTCGCTTAGTACCCCCAAGGGGATTCGAACCCCTGATCTTCACCTTGAAAGGGTGATGTCCTAGGCCTCTAGACGATGGGGGCATACACCCATTCTTTTCTATCTTCATTTTGCCGATTCAGATCGATTCTGTCAAATCTATCAGGTATGTCCTTTGCATCGGATAATCAATAGACTGCCCCAACACGAACGGAAGGGTGAGATATCGTGTTCATCTACGACACTATGACCCGTCGCAAGGAGCCTTTCATTCCAAGTGAAGAGCCGATAACCATCTACGTGTGTGGTATCACCCCATACGATACCACCCATCTGGGACACGCCTTCACCTACGTCTTCTACGACGTCCTGATACGGTATCTCCGCTACCGGGGACACCGGACCCGCTACGTCCAGAATGTCACCGACATAGACGACGATATCCTGCGAAAGGCCAGAGAGCTAAGGGTTCCCTGGAACCAACTGGCGGCGGACGAGACCAGGAGCTACCAGGAGGACATGGCCGCTCTCAACGTTCTGCCCCCTGACGTCTACCCCCATGCGACCCAGGAGATCCCGAGGATAATTGAGATTATCGAGATGCTGCTGAGGAAGGGCTACGCCTACCGGGTAGACGGCAACGTCTACTTCGAGGTGAACCGCGACCCCTCCTACGGTAGGTTGAGCCGCCTCCCTCAGCATGAGATGCTGCCGGTAGCTAACGAACGGGGCAACGATCCGGGAGATCCGAGGAAAAAAGACCCTCTGGATTTCGTGTTGTGGCAAGCATCTGCCCCTGGAGAGCCACAGTGGAACAGCCCTTGGGGGGCTGGAAGGCCGGGGTGGCATATCGAGTGCAGCGCCATGGCGTTGCACTATTTGGGCGATACCATCGACATCCACGGCGGCGGCAACGATCTCGTGTTCCCCCATCACGAGAGCGAGATCGTCCAATCGGAGAACTACACCGGCCGCCATCCCTTCGTCCGGTACTGGGTCCATACCGCCATGGTGTATATGGATGGCGAAAAGATGAGCAAATCGCTAGGCAACCTCGTGATGGTTCGCCAACTGCTGGAGCAATACAGTTCCGACGATATCCGAATACTGCTGTTGAGCCACCACCACACCGAGCCCTGGTCCTACAACAAACAGCAGCTTGTGGAAGCATCTGACTTGGCGGCTCATCTGTCGAAAGCAGCCTCGGGATCTACAATGAAGAGCGATATCCCCGCTTACCAGTTCGAAGAGGGCGCGGTTTTTCTCTCCGCTATGGAGGATGACCTCGATACACCCATGGCGCTGGAAGCGCTCCGGCTGCTCGGCGATAAGATCCTGCGCAACCGGGTAGATGAGCTATCTCTGTCCGAGGCACGATGGTTTCTGCGCGAGCTATCGAATGTGCTGGGCTTGAAGCTAACCTATTGACCCCTGCATAGGAAAATAAATTTATTGGGGGCACCCCAAGCCCCGCTTTGCTCCCCTCTCCCTGTGGGGGAGGGGTTGGGGGTGGGGTCCGTCCCTCTCACCCCAAGCCCCGCCAGGCCTCAACGCTGTGCTCGCTCGCGTTGAGTGCCCTGGACCCGCCTTTAGATACCTATGCAGCGGTCAGTAAGGCTAAAAAGACCGTCTTCCTGGGAGCACGGGCCTCTGGCCCACATGGATGCCGGGAGCGCGGGCGGCTCGCCCTCAGGCTGCGCCCCCGACATGAGCCGTTAAAACGCATCTTACGAGGATCGGTGTACCGAAACGATTAGGTGACCGTCTCCTTGGCCCTCATGAATCCCAGCCTGACTGCCTCGCTCACCATCCTCCAGTCCTCAAAATCGGAATGAGGTTGGCTCTCCTCCCATCGCCTCTGCAACTCACTTTCCACGTCCGGCCATTGGGCTCCATCGAACTCGGGCTTCATAGCCTGCTCCCAGCCAAATCGGACATCTTGCATAATCTCGTCCCAGGGATGGCTGTGGCTCAGGGAAGTGCTCTCCCACTCCTTTTGTAGCTCTTTGGATGCGTAGGTCCACTCTTCCTGACCCATCTCCTATCACACCTCTTCTCAGCAGTATTGGCAGGGGCATCGGGTAATTACCCCGCGCTTCACAGCCGGCCAGGCCGGCAGGATTAGATCTGGCAGGCAAGAGCTGTGCCGGTAATTGCTATAATTGCTGCCTGCACTCCTCCCCTAATGGTATAATTAAAGCGATCACTTTCATAAATATGAGGATGGCTTTGGTGAAAGGGCTCATCGAGGATTTCAGCGCCAAAATACCGTTCCAGCTAGACCCGTTCCAAGTAGAGGCGATGCAGGCTCTGGCCGATGGCCAATCCGTTCTGGTGGCCGCACCTACGGGCACAGGCAAGACGGTTATCGCGGAGTTCGCAGTGTGGCTCTCGCTGTCTCGAGGTCTTCGAGCCCTGTACACCACTCCCATCAAAGCCCTCTCTAACCAAAAATTCCGGGATTTTAGCTCCCGTTATGTCGACCAGGTAGGCCTAATGACCGGCGATCTTGTAGAGAACCCGTCGGGGCGGTTGCTGGTGATGACCACAGAGGTTGCTAGAAACATGCTGGTACAAGACCCTGGCGCCTTCCAGGACGTAGGGTGTCTGGTCTTCGACGAGGTCCACTACCTGGCCGACCCGGAGCGGGGCACCGCTTGGGAGGAGAGTATCCTGTTGGCGCCCCCCACGGTTCCCCTGGTCTGTCTCTCAGCAACTGTGGCGAACGCCGACGAAGTGGCCGATTGGATCCGTACAACCGGTCGAGAGGTCGCCCTAATCCAATCCTCGCATAGGGCGGTACCCCTGAAACACCGCTATTACCTGGATGGCAAGCTCCATCCTGTGTTGAATGGTAGGCGGTCTTTACCTAACACCCTCAAACAGCAAAGCCCTGAGCACTCTAAGCGCCGAAAGCCCCACGGAAACGGTCGAAGAGGTAGCCACC
Organism: Chloroflexota bacterium; assembly: GCA_050942695.1. Lineage (GTDB taxonomy): Bacteria > Chloroflexota > UBA6077 > UBA6077 > UBA6077 > JBMNNU01. Next base: position 3,548 of record JBMNNU010000172.1, on the reverse strand, counting down.
GGCATCTTGACTCGGATGAATTGTCCGACCCAGCGGATGTGGTGACCGCGCTGGCCGAAGCAAACCTGCTGCCTGCGATCTATTTTCTCTTCAGTCGAAGGGCCGTGGAGGTGGCTGCGGAGAGCTGTCGACGGTTGAGCCTGCTCTCTAACCAAGAAGCGATGGAGGTGCGACAGTTAGCCCGCCGGCAGGTGGAAGTTCTTCCGCCCGAAGACCACCGCCTGGATCAACTCCAGCGGCTTCTGGCGCTGCTGCCCCGCGGAATCGGCTTTCACCATTCCGGGTTGTTGCCTCCACTCAAGACACTGGTCGAAGAGTTGCTGGCATCGGGAAAGCTGAAGATAGTGTTCGCAACCGACACCCTGGCGCTTGGGATCAACGTTCCGGCACGGTCTGTGGTGGTTGGGGATATGGTCAAGTTCGACGGGCAAACGCGTAGACCGATCACCCCCGGAGAGTACCGGCAGTTAACAGGCCGGGCTGGGCGACGGGGCATGGACACTGTAGGTTACTCCATTCTGCTCCACTCCCCGTTGGTAGGGTTGGATAGGGCTCTGGAGATCGCTAATGGTGACGTAGCCCCCCTTGAAAGCGCCTTCCGTCCCAGCTATAGCACCGTGTTAAATCTGTGGCAGAGACCCGAGGATGAGGAACGGCTGGCACAGCTTATCGCTGGCAGTCTCCGGCAGTTCCACCAGGTCAGCCAGATCCGCTCTTTGGCTGAAGAGCGAGATATGTTGGCTTCCACACTGGAAGGGCTTCCCGCTGGTTGCCTCCGAGATGGGGGCACCATCAACTGGTTGGAGCGGGAAAAGCTGCTTAAGCGCGAGTTGGGACGAGCAGAATCAGCCCTGGAACGAGCGGTTAAGCAATCGGCCGCGGTGGCCAGGACCGGCAAGCTGGAAAACGTGGCAGCCGCGGAGAGTAAAATCGTTGCCGCGCGCGAGCGCTATCAGGAAACATCAGCCGCGCTGGCCCAGAGCCCTTGCCGCTCCTGCCATCTTCGGCCCACTCACAGGCGATCAGAGCGAGAGAAGCGTAGCTTTACCGGGCTCCTGGTAGGAGTTGACAGGGATCTAGAGGTAGCAAGGAGGGAATCCCGGCGCAGAGCGAAGAAAACCTTACGAGCCCTCAGGTCTATCCTCGAAAGCCTCGGCTACCTGGCCGATGGCAACCCGAAACCTAAAGCAAAGGTGTTGATGCGGCTGTTCGGCTCCAACAGCCTAACTATTGCCGAACTGCTGGATTGTGGGGTGCTGGCCGATGCTTCCGCCGCCGAGGTTGCTGAAGTGGCCTCATGGTTCGCCTTCGATAAAGACGGCGCCGGAAAGTCCTTATCCTTGACTCCCAGGTTGGCAAGGATAAGGGCTACCGCTGAGGCGATATGCAAGAAGCTGTTGGAGATGGAACATCGCTGCGGCCTTGACCTCTCCAGCCCGCTCTCTACTGAGTTCAAGGGGGTGGGGTTGGCCTGGGCGACGGGCACAAGCTTGGGGGAGTTGAGCGAGCGATCCGGACTGGCAGAGGGGGACCTTGTATTCGCCCTGCAGAAGAGCATCGACCTCTGCAGGCAGATCGGCCAAGCCGCGGCCTTCTCCCGTACACCCTCGCTGCGCCAAAAGGCCGTCGAGGCCGAGAAGCTGCTTCGCCGCGGCGTGGTAGACAGCTACTACCGTTGGGTAGTAGGCCTCAACGAGGTCGCTTCAAGCTAGCTGCCTCTGTCAATATCTATCCTTTGAGATCTGTCCCGGCGGCAACCGCAAGGCCAATCCTCCACTTGCGAGGTTCTCAATATCAACCCCGGTGGCCGCTTTGGCCAGTACACGACCCAATTGGTTTTGATAGAGGGCGAAGCCGCTGTAGCGGTGAATTAGTTCAGGCTGATCTTCGGTAAGACTTTAGTGATTGCCACCGGCAGGCGCTGCTGGCGGAACGGGTGGGGCGGCTCGTCTGCCTCTTCTTCGCCGCAACCAGCGGATAAACAGCACAAATGGCAGCCAGATCGGCGTGAAAACCACAACCCAGATAGCCATACTGGCCAGTATTAACAGCGCATCGATCAACCCGTGAACTGCCGAATACAGAGTTTCCACGGCATTCCATTCGCCGGTATCGACGGGCTGCGCCGTGGCAGGAGTGCTGAAGTCTATAGTGATTAACGCCATCTCTGAACTGCGGCGCAGATACTGCAAGCGACCCTCGGTGCTTTCGATCTCCCCGCGGACCTGTGACAGCGCCTGGGTAACCTGGATTATGTCTTCGGTAGTCGTGGCTCTTTCCATTAGCTTAAGGTATTGGTCTTCCTGTGCCCGCAGGGTTTTTAGTCTCGCATCCTGGTCGATATACTCCTCGGTAACGTCCTCTGAGGAGATCTTTTCGTATGGGACCCTTACTGCTATCTGTTTAAGCTGATTTAGCGCCTCGTCCAGCCGATCCGCGGGGACCCGTATGGTCGATTTTCCTAGCCTGTTACCGTTGCTATCTCTGCTTTCGCTCGAGACCAGGTAGCCTCCCATATCCTGAGCAAGTTGGGCAGTTTTTGAAAGGGCGTCGTCTACATTATCCACTACCAAACGTAACGTTGCGTTTCGTATTACCATACGATCGCCAGCGACTTGATTTGCTGTGGCGCCTGCGGAGGAGGAGGGTTGCGCTGGTGGGGGTGCCGCTGGCTTCGCGCCTTCTCCCTCCTGAGGCGCAACTGAATCCGACCGGGACGGAGCCGGAGCCCCTGCGCAACTGATCAACAGAGCTGTCGCGATCATTATGAGTAACAGGGTATTTTTGCGAAGCATTGCTCGACACCTCCAAGGGGATCTTTTGAACGAAGGGATTTTTGAACGAAGGGATTATATACCAGTCACAACAAAAAAGCTCACCGCGATCGCGGTGAGCTTTTTCCGGTACCCCCAAGGGGATTCGAACCCCTGATCTTCACCTTGAAAGGGTGATGTCCTAGGCCTCTAGACGATGGGGGCATGCAAAAGGCCAGCGTGATTTTTGCGCTGGCCTAATAATTGGTAGCGGGAGTTGGATTCGAACCAACGACCTTCGGGTTATGAGCCCGACGAGCTGCCACTGCTCCATCCCGCGTTGCGTGCCACCCCTTCCGCGGAGCAGCTTGGCATTTTAACAAATGCATAGGGAAGAGTCTGAGTGGCCCAGGCATCGGCCTATTTTCCCGTAAGGTTGCCCTCACAGTATCGTCAGCGCTGAGGCTTTTCACTTCCGTGTTCGGGATGGGAACGGGTGGTTCCGCCTCGCTCAAGACACCTGGACCGCTTGCTGACTCGTGACTAACAATCAAGAGTATATCACACTCACTTGGCGATTGCAACCCCTGATTCTCAGTCAAGGGCCAGCAAGCAATTGGTCTGCTTTCCACGCTATTGGGCTCGATCCTGCCGACCTACAAGCCGAAAAGTCGAGTCCTCGGCCATTAGTACCGCTAAGCTGAAGCCATTGCTGGCCTTACACGTGCGGCCTATCGAGCAGTTGGTCTTACTGCGGCCTTACCAGATTAGCTCTGTGGGGGATCTCATCTTGGG
>JBMNNU010000171.1:0-6951 GCA_050942695.1 Chloroflexota bacterium | reverse complement strand
AAGGTTCCTTCCACCATCGAGGCGAAGCTGCGGCGGAACTCCTCCCACCTTTGCGAAGGAACCAACGGGTACGGTTTTCCCTGCATCTCCTCGCTGCTCCAACCAAACAGCCGCTCTGCAGCGGGGTTCCAGAGACGCACTGTGTAGTCCATGTTCAGGGCGATTATGGCAAGTGGGGTTGCGTTAATCGCCGCCTGCAGGGTGTCCCGTGTTTCCTTCAGTCTGCGCTCCTGTTCTTTTCGCTCGGAGATATCACGGATGATGCTGAACAGCACTCGCTCTTTCCCAAGAGTCACTCTTTGGGAGTTGACCTCCACGGGGAAGGTGGAGCCATCCTTCCGGCGATGGACGGTCTCGAACAGGATGCCATGTGTATCTGCCCGGTCTAGCTGGGACTCCGTTACCGGGAGAGTTTCCGGCGCCCTCAGATCCCGAATATCCATGGAGAGGAGTTCGCCCAGACTGTAGCCATAAGCCTTTACGGCTGCTTCGTTCGCGTCGATGATCTTCCCATCCCTACGCACGAACAGCAATATGTCTCTTGCAGCTTGGAAAACGAAGCTGTAGCGCTCGGCGATGTCATTCTTGAAGCCGCGAGATAGGGTGCTTTTGCTGCTGCTGCGACCGCTACCGCTTGTTTTGGACATTGTTGCTACCTCGTTTTTCTATTCGAAGCTAAAGCCTCCTGGTAAAATCGTGGGGCTACATATCAGCTCCAGAGCGTCCGAAAGCCGCCCCTTCAGGTCTGATAGGTAGTCACACAGGTCGATGGGCACCCTATCCAGCTTGAACTGCCCCGACTCCAGCCTTGCCATGTCGACGAGGTCCTGGATCATGGCATTCATCCGCCTGCCTCCTGTAAGGATGGCGTTGGCGCTTCGCTTGAGGTTGCCGTTCTGGCCTGTTTTTTCGAGCAGCTTTTCCATGATCTGGGCTTGGCCGATGATGGATGTGAGGGGTGTGCGGAGGTCGTGGGAGACGGTGCGGAGGAGGTCTTCACGCTGCTCCTGGAGTTGATGCATAGCGGTGATATCGCTGAAGGTGGCTACCGCTCCTATGATCGTGCCGCTTAAACCGCGGATCGGCGCTGTGCTGGTGGTAACCCAGAAGGTTTTCCCATCCGCTCTATGGAGGAGCATCACGAATCCACGCACCGTCTCTCCTCGAAGCGCTCGCATTGCGGGCGTTTCCTCTGACCGAAGTAGCTTTCCATCGACTGTCCCGACCTTTACCAGCTTTAGCTGTTCGGCTTGCGGCAACTGTCGTTCCTTCATCGAGAAGCCAAGCATATCCTCGGCCACCCGGTTCATACGGACCATTTCTCCATTTAGACCGTAGATTACCAACCCATCAGCCATAGAGGAGATGATGGCATCCAACTCCTCTGCTCGCAACCGTGCCTCTTTGGCTAGCTTCTCGACCTCCTGTCTCGCGCGCACCTGCGGTGTAACATCCAGTAGGGACAGTAGGAGTCGGCTGACGCGACCGGACTCGGTCTTGATGGGGGCTAGTATCCAGTTCCAGTAGGTCGTGCCTCGTTTCGGTTGGTTTTTATATACGAAGGGTTTCTCAGTAGCTGTGTAGGGTTCACCTGTATCTCGAACCCGTTCGAAGATTTCCTGATTCTCGAGATTGGGAAACAGATCGAAGTGGTTACGTCCGATGAGCTGATCCTTGGAGTAGCCGGATCCACGCGCGTAGGCTGAGTTTACCAAGATGAAGTTGAAGTTGCGGTCGAACAAGGCAAGATTTGCCTGGGTGTTCTCGATGATTGTCTCCAGATCCACCGCCTTCATGCCTATTTGCTCCGACAACCTCCTGTGCTCTGCCTCCGTTTGCCTGCGACCGTGGAGAGAACGTCTCCGTGGAGCCCGAGCGATCCTTTCCGGCCGTTTACCGGTTTTCTCGCTCAGGCGTGGACTCCAACTTTTGAGGGCTGGTCATTATACTACATCAAAAGATGATGTTTGTGCTGCAAGGGGTAGGCCAAAAAAGGTGCTTTCCAATCTCCAAAGTCGTAACATAAACCTAGAGATGCCTCCTGTCACAAATTGCTGCTTTGCGGTGTTATATTCTCGGACGGGGCAAACTAAGTGGTAGAGAACGAGGGCCAGAGGGTGCAACTGACGGACTCCATGCTACTCGCCGGACTACGCTCCGGCGAGAGGGACGCCTTTGAGCCTCTATTCAACAGGCACTGGCGCACGGTCTACGGGGTTCTCTTCCGGTTGACAGGAAGCCGTGAGGAGGCAGAGGATCTGGCCCAGGAGGTGTTTGTGCGCCTCTACCGGAATCCGCCAGCTTTGGGGAATCAACCATCTCTGGCTCCCTGGCTCTACCGCGTTGCCACAAATCTCGGATACAACGCCCTACGGAAGGGGACGCGAGAGGCTCGACGGCAGGAACGGGTGCAGCGGCTCGCTGATACGGAGCAGGCGGCCGGGCTGGGCGCTGTCGACCCCGAGCAGGAGAGCATGGCTCAGGAGGAGCGTCTGGCGGTTCGGAAGGCCTTGGCACAGTTGTCTGAACGCGAGCAGGCCTGTCTGGTGCTACGACATAGCGGGCTCAGCTATGCGGAGGTAGCCTCCGCTCTGGGCGTCCGAACCGGCTCCGTAGGGACGCTGCTGGCAAGGGCTGAGGAGCGGTTTCGCAGGGTGTACGAAAGCCTTCGGGGGGGTGCCTAATGGAGTGCTTTGAGAGCGGACAGTTGCGGGCGTTTCTGGACGGAGAGCTATCAGACATGCAGAGGAGCCAACTGCAACGGCATCTGGCTGATTGCGCTCGTTGCAGGGATGCTCTGGATGTGCTGAGAGACAACGCACTTGTGGCTCGATCGGCCCTGGATAGGCTGGCGCCGGCCGCGTCTGAGGTGCCGATAGCTCATTGGAACCTAGCCCGAGATCGTATCGAAAAAGAAAGTAAGAGCCCCGTCACGTCGAACTGGGGGTTGACTAACATGTTCACAAATCTCCTTCGCTTTGCTAGCGGCCCACGAATGAGGCTCGCTACCGGTACAGTGGCGGTCCTGGTCGTTGCGGCGATGCTGTTCACCATAACGCCGGTGCAGACACTTGCCAGCAACTTCCTATCCATCTTCCGCGTCCAGAAGTTCGTAGCCATTCAGGTGGATCCCGGCTCACTTCCGGAGAATCTCGTCTCACCTGATGAGCTCGGCAGTTTCAAGGTGGTGGGGGGCTCTAAGCCCAAGGCAGTTGACCTTGAAGCAGCGGAAAAGGAGCTGGGCTTCAAAATGATGGTGCCCTCTTCCGTGCCGGGCGACTTGCTCACCAACCCAAGGGTAACCTTGTTCGAGTCGCAAACTATAACCTACACACCCGATCTGAAAAAGGTGAGGGACTACCTGGCCTCGATCGGGGCCTCCGATATCAAATTGCCCGATAACCTGGATGGGGCTCCCATTAGTTTGCAGTTGCCGACCAGGGTCAACCTGCTGTACCTCGAACGTGGAGGTTCATCGCGGTCAGAGGATGGCGCCCCCGCTCCTGAACCAGGCCAGAAGTTTCTGTACGTTGGCGCTACCCAAAGCCCCACTATGACTGTACCCGATGGTTTGGATGTGGAGGCATTACGGGCGGAAATGCTGAAGTTCCCCAACCTGCCGCCGGAGCTGGTCAATCAACTGGAGTCCATCAACGATTGGCGAAACACCATGGTCGTGCCGGTGGCCAAAGGAACCTCCAGCGAGGTGATCGTGCAGGGCGAGAAGGGGCTGGCGGTTACCGAGCCCGATCGCGTCTGGTCGTCGGTGATGTGGGTCAAGGGTGATGTGATCTACGGGCTCAGCGGTAGCTACTCGACCGATGAGCTGCTGAAAGTGGCTAACTCCATGAAGTAGCTGGCAATCAGCGTCGAGAACGTAGTGCAGGGCGCTCTGCCCTGCCGTCCCCGGTGCCCTCCTACATCGTGGCGAGGGGCGGGGACAGGGCACAGGGCCCTGTACTACGTATTGAATTCTCAGCTTACTCAGCACTCAAAAAACGCCCAAACTCAACTCCGGAGACAATATGATCGAATGGAAACAGTCGCCTCAGGGCGACCTAGCGATAGAGACGGTCCACCTGCGCAAGGAGTTCGGTAACAAGGTGGCCGTGCAGGACCTCTCCCTGGCAGTGCCGCGGGGCGAGGTTTTCGGCTTTTTAGGTCCTAACGGCGCCGGCAAGACCACAGCAGTTAAGATGTTGATGGGGCTAGCACACCCCACCTCCGGCACAGCCTCGCTATTAGGCTGCCCACCTCAAGATCTGCGGGCAAAGGAGCGGATAGGCTACCTACCTGAGCTTTTCCGGTTCCACGAGTGGCTCACCGCCCAACAATTTCTGGACTTCCACGGTCAGTTGTATGGGATGCCCGGCGAGAAGCGGAAGCTCCGCATCCCCGAGGTGCTGGACCTGGTGGGATTGCGGGACGAGGCTAACTACCGTCTGGGCACATTCTCCAAGGGGATGCAGCAGAGGATCGGACTTGCCCAGGCCATCCTCAACGAGCCGGATGTAGTGCTGCTGGACGAACCTACCTCAGCCCTGGACCCCATCGGAAGGCGAGATGTCCGCGATCTCATACGCTACCTGAAGGAGCAGGGCAAGACGGTATTTCTCAACTCGCACCTGCTCTCTGAGGTGGAGATGGTATGCGATAGGGTGGCGATAATCGACCACGGGCGGGTGATTGCCACGGGCAGGCTGCAGGAACTTCTGGGGGCGGGCCTGGAGATAGAGGTCGAGGCTGAGGGAGTCACCCCGGAGGCGATGGATGAGCTAAGAAAGCTCAGCCCTTCGGTGGAATCGAAGGATGGACGCGTGCAGTTGCGCCTGTCAGACAGGGAGAGTATTCCCCTTGTAGCCGAGACGCTGATCCGGCACGGGGGGAAGCTGTACTCCCTCAACCGGCGTCGAGGATCGCTGGAGGAACTGTTCATCAAAACAGTGGAGGGGGAGGAAAATCGATGAAGATGCTGTTGATGGCCCGGTTTACCTTCATCGAGGCCCTCCACAAGCGGGTGGTGCACGGCGTCCTTCTCTTAACCGTTGCCTTCCTGCTGCTCTACGGCCTCGGTGCCTGGCTCGCCGTCAGGGAGATGGGGGCGGCCGGCCCTATTCGGATGTTTGTGCAGCAGTACATATTGCTGGGAATGAACTCGGTGAGCGGCATCGGTGCTTTGCTAGCCATCTTCCTCTCAGTGGGGACCATATCCTCTGAGGTGGATGCGGGCACTCTCCACGCCATCGTTACGAAACCTCTGACCCGCCGCGATGTGTTGTGGGGGAAGTGGCTCGGCTACGCTGCCATGCTCACGGTTTACATGATGCTGCTGTTTCTGTCCGTGGGAGGCGTAGTAGCTCTCTTCAGCGGGATCTGGCTGGAAGGCATGCTGCGCGCAGCCCTGCCGATGGTGCTGCAATCGCTCGTGCTGCTTTCCATTTCGGTGATCGGCACGACCTTCATACCCACTATTGCCAACGGGGTGATAGTATTCGGGCTGTACACGGTTGCGATGATGAGCGGTTTTGTGGAGCAGTTAGGAGTTTTTTTTAAGAATCAGACAATGATCGACATCGGGATAGTTGTATCTCTCCTGGTCCCTTCTGATGCCATGGTGAAGCTGTCATCCGCAATATTGCAGGAAGGTGCAACCTATTTCGAGAGAGCCGGGCCATTCATCGTCCTGTCCGAGCCATCTCATTGGATGGTGGTTTACGCCCTTCTTTACATCGTCGTGCTGCTGCTGGCCGCGCAGCATATCTTCTCCAAAAAGGACCTGTAACCCCCTCTCCCGCCGCAGCGGGGGCTCGGATACTCCCTCCCCCATAGGGAGAGACTAAATACTCCCTCTCCCTATGGGAGAGGGTCGGGGAGAGGGGACTTAGCTACCCTTCCCCGCCCCTCACCTCGGAATCATCTTTTGCACCTGCTCCCTCGCAGCTTCCAGCTTCGCGCGGTCGCCGCTAAGCGCTTCGCGAGCGGAGTTGATAGCCGAGCGCAGGGCTGCGGCGTCGCCCGGAGGAAGTTTGGAGAGAGCATCCTCGGCGTCCTTCAGCTCTTTCTGGGCCCGCCCCAGGTCGTCGGGATCACGGCTCTCCAAAACCATGTCGACGCTGTTTAGGGCGCTCGACAGGTCACGAGCCACCTGTTGAGCCTCAGGGCTGCTCTGCAGGCGGGTTTCAGGGGAAGGCAGCGGCTGCTCTGGGCTCCCCTGCTCCTCGCCAGCACCCACTAATCGGAGCGTAGCGTTGGCGGAGTTCAGTTTGTTCAGATCTCCCTTCAGGGCGTTGCGGAGGTCTCCCAGAGCGGAGCGCAGCCGCTCACCTTCCTCCCCCGACACGCTTTTCGCCGCCTCTTCGTCTCTGTTGACCTGGTCTGTGAGCTCCTGCTGCAGCCGCAACATAGCTGCGCGGTCGCCCTTATCGATGGCGTCCTTGTAAGAGTCGATCTTGCGGCTAAGGTTGTCCGCGATGGCGGCGGGGTCCGCCCTCTGAGCAGGTTGATCCGATCGAGGCTCCTGTTCAGTGGTTGCCGGCTCAGATCCCGTTAGGTCGGTGATCCTGGATGCAGCACCCTCCAGTTTAGCAACGTCACCAGAAGCCCCGTCCCTCGCCATGGACAGGGCGTCGCGGAGTTGCCTGGCCTCGTCGTTATCGATCCCCTGAAGCGAGCCCTCGATCCTAGCTGCCTCCTCCAGAAGCTGCCGCTGAGCCCCCAGCAGATCATCCCTGTTTCCGTTCGCGATGGCTTCTTTGAGCGCTGTGATCTTCCTATCTAGAGAGGCGGCGTCGGATCGGAGCTGCTGCGTTGAGCGGTCGTTCTGAGTGCCTGGCGTCGTCGAGGCAGATGTGCCGCCCACGGTCAGGAGCGCCGCCATACCGGCTTCCAGCTTGGCATCATCCCCAGCCAGTCCGCTTTTGATATCTTGAAGGGCGGCTCGAAGCTGGTTTG
>JBMNNU010000170.1:0-6980 GCA_050942695.1 Chloroflexota bacterium | reverse complement strand
TGACTAAATAAACGCACACAGCATCGTAGGGGCTGTGTGACGCGAGCGAGCACAGCGTTGCGGCCCCTACGTTTTTTAGTATGGTGTCCCTTTATTTCCTTTATTTCTTATTCTTACAGCCCGTAAGCCCAGGCGGGCTTGAACTGGTTGACCCCGCCGCGAAGCAGTCCGTTCGCGTGGTCGATCAGTATCCCGTTTGGCCGGCCGAAGCTGGAGGCGGCGTATCCCTCCTCCCACAGCTCCAGCAGGTGGCCCATCTTTTTCAGATCGTCTATCGCCGCCTGGCCGATGCGCACCTCGGCCAGGGTCGCGGGTCCCTCGCAGTGCACCCGTGGATAGCTGACCGCATCCTGGACCCCCAGCCCGAAGTCGGCTATGCCCACCAGTGTCTGCATCACCGAGGTAATCAGCCGTCGCCCGCCCGCAGACCCCAACGCCATGAGGGGCCGGCCATCCCGGAAAACCAGGGTGGGGGTAACAGCCCAGAAGCAGCGTTTGTTCGGCGCGATGGAGTTGGCGAATCCTGGCTCCGGGTTGAACCAGGCCATGCCGTTGTTCATCAGGATGCCGGTGCCTGGGATCACCACCTTGGACCCGAAGTCTGAGAGCAGCGTCGAGGTCAGGGCAACCATGTTTCGATCTTTGTCGATCGCCGTCATGTGGGTGGTGCTCTCCTGGCCGGCGAAGCTCCCCTTTACAGTGGAGGGTCGACCGCCCGGCTGGAACGGCCAGGGATCGCCGGGCCGGATGTCGGGCGTGGCCTTCGCCGGGTTAATGGTGGATGCCAACTGCTTGGCGTACTCCTTGGATAGCAGCCCTTCCCAGGGCACCGGCACGAAATCCTGGTCGGCCAGATAGGCGAAACGGTCCAGGAAGGCACGGCGGGCCGACTCGGCGATCAGGTGGTACATAGCGGCGGACCCGAAGCCTAGCGGCTTCAGGTCGAAGTTCTCCAGGATGTTGAGCGCTTCGAATGCGGTAGGGCAGCCAGCCAGCCGAGGCCCAACGAGCCTCAGCCCCCTGTAGCTGGACTCCAAGCCGGGGTTGTGCAGCAGAGGGCGGTAGTTGGCGAGGTCTTCGCGGGTGATAATGCCGCCCTGGGCCGCTATATCCCGGACGATCCGCTCGGCTATCTCCCCCTCGTAGAAGGCGGCCGCACCCTGCTCGGCCAGCAGCCGGAGCGTTTGGGCCAACTCGGGCTGGCGGAAGCGCTCGGCCGCCTCGGTGCCTACCGCCGGCTTCCAGGGGGCGCCGTTCGGCTTGAAGAAGGTTCGGGCCGATTCGGGGAAGCGCTGCAGCTCAGGGCTCCTGAAAGCGATCATCGATGCCACGTACCAGTCCAGGTCGAACCCATCCTCAGCCAACCGGATTGCCGGCTCCAGCACCTGCTTTCTGTCCAGCTTGCCGAACTTCTCCAGCGCCATCAGCAGCGCCGCAGGCATGCCGGGAACGGCTATCGCCCGGTAGCCCAGATTCTGGGCGTCCCCCTTGGTGGCGCGCCAGCCGTATAGCCCCGCCCGCTGAGTAACGTCGGCCAACTCGTACATATCCTCCCTGGCTGCCGCCGGGGCCACCCCGCTACCGTCTACAACGGTGGTGGTGCCGTCGGAGGCCCGGTAGAACACCAGGCAGGCAACGCCGCCCAACCCGCTCATGAACGGCTCCACTACGCCCGATGCGAAGGCTGTCGCTACAGCGGCGTCCACAGCGTTCCCGCCCGCTTTCAGCATCTCGAGTCCGGCTGCCGACGCCAAGGGATGCATGGATGTTACCATCCCGTCGGGCGCCACGGCCTCCGTCTTCGTAATATTCCAAACGGTATCCTGTTTCATTGCACACATCTCCATATTTTTCGTGGTCGACTAATACACGACCATCGTGATCATAATAGGCGGCGAGGCCGTCTGCCGGGAGCGCGGGCGTCCCGCCCGCCTCATAGATGTAGCCCAGGCTTCAGCCTGCACGTACCACTTTACCGACCGTGATACTAGCCCTCCGCGAGGCTGCGCGCACCCACATCCCTGGGAGCGCGGGCGGCCCGCCCGCACGCCCACGTTGGCCATCGCCATCGACGAATAGCGATGGGACTAACCCCCAGGAGTGGGCAGGTTTTGGTTTCCCGCCACCCTTACCGCTCAGCCGAGGCGTTTGGATCGCTAAAGGCACGAAATGGCGCGAAATACGCGAAAGAGGATGTGTGAAAGATTCTTACCACGCTTCCTGGTTCGGCACCCACGCGCTTAGCGAAAGGCAGTGCAAACCAACAGCTGTTCTTTCTTCCCTTCCCGGTTCGGCACAGAAAACCGCTCGGTTAAGGACCTCGCTTTTGCGTTTTTCGCGTTTTTCGCGATCCAAGCGTCCCAGCCAGCGTGGACTATGCCATTCCTGCCCGCTCATCAGGGACTAACCCCTCCAGACGTTCAAAGGCGGGCCAGCGGCCCGCGCTCCCAGGGAACCTGGCGGGCGAGACGCCCGCGCTCCCGGCAGGACTAATGGTGTCATCCTGAACCCCTCATCGTGTCCTCCCAAGCATCGAGCGAAGGATCTCCTCGTGCCCTCCCTGGTTGCTCCCCCCCTACTTGCTGCCCCGCAGGTGGCAGGTATCGTTCAGCATTACCGTCACCCACCCATGCTTCTTCCGCTCGAAGAGGCTCACCGACCCGGTTTCCAGGTCGATCCCCCACAGGTGGGAGTTGTCGAGCCCCAGCAGGCAGAGGGCTATGACCTTAGACACGATCCGGTGCGAAACCAGCACTACGGTCTCGTCCGGCCGCTCCGCCGCCAGCTTATCCATCGCTTCTTCCACCTGGATGCGGCGCTCACTTAAGCTGTCCCCGCCCGGTATCTTGGCCAGGTGGGGTTGGGTGAGCCAGAGATCGAACTGCTCAGGGTAGCTCTCCTTAACCTCCTGGGGCGTCTTCCCCTCCCATTCGCCAAAGCCGTAGTCGCCCAGCACGGGCATAACCTCTGCCGGCAACCCCAGGGTCGCCCCGATAATCTCCGCCGTCTTCTTAGCTCTGGACATGGGGCTGGTGAAAACGGCCGAGATGGGGCTGAATCTATCTTTTATCGCCTTGCCTGCCTGCTCGGCCTGCCAGATCCCCGTCTCGTTCAGCGGTATATCGGTCTTGCCACGGAATCGCTCGATCCTGTTCCACTCGGTCTGCCCGTGGCGTACCAGGATAATACGGGTCATACACTACCTCCTAGATCCAAGGAGGGGCTCCAGTGCCCCTTTTGTCGGAAGCATTGGACACCAACGCCGGTGAATATGTCAACGTTGAGGAACCGCTTCGGGCCAGCATGGCCTGCACCCTGTCCCGCAGTCCTTGTGCCCGACGAGGTACCTCGTCGGGCACAAGGACTGACGCTAGAGCATTGGACTGTACACGATCTAGCCACAAAAACAGCGAGATATTCCGCAATAAAAGCCCTCTCAATTATGGCTGTAAATTTTAAACACACATTTTCACCAATAACCTCTTTACAAAGGCTTGCTCTTGTTCTAGGATGCACGAACAGGTTTTCCGTTCTTCCAGAGCTATGTCCAAGCTGCCCCCTTTGCGACTCCGGTAGATTGGTGCGCGGTGAACGGACAGAAAACGGCTTAGTAAAGGAGAGGTGGTATGAAAAGGTTACGGCCCCTCTGCGTTCCCCTTGGCGCAATCATTATCCTGGCATTTTCCTTGGCTGCCTGTAGCGGATCATCGACCCAAACAGGCCAGGACCCAACGCCGGTTGTAGTGGTAGTCACGGCCACGCCGGCGCCGGCCGATGCATCGCCTACTAAGGCGAGCGATCCGGCCTCAGCAGCGTCCCCCACATCAACCTCCAGTGGCAGCGGCGACTCCATAAAAGGTAGCGTATCCACCGGCGGCAACGATTCCATTAAAGGGTCGACTTCGACGAGCCCTACACCCGCAGCCCCCGCGTCTGCTAGCGGGAAAAAGGTAGAGGCTACAGCTCTCGCAGTATACTCAGACGCCTCCGGTTTCTCCGGCCATACAGGCCGGGTTAGAGTTACGGTGGAGGCGGGCAGCAACGAGGAGCTGCGAGTCGGTTTCTTCGAGGAAGAAGTAGGGGGCTCAGGTCCCCAGTGGCGAGCGGCTGGCTGGATGTCCGTGATTATGAGCAGCTTCCTGCTGGGGGTCGACCCCGCTGAGCTGCGCTATACCTACGACGTCGGTGGCCGGATCGACGGCCCAAGCGCCGGCGCTCTGATGACGGTGGCGACTATCGCATCCATTCTGGGGCACACGATCAAACCCGATGCGGCAATGACCGGCACCATCAACCCCGACGGCACCATCGGCCCTGTCGGTGGGATACCGCATAAAATAGACGCCGCGGCCGCCGACAAGAAGAAGCTCGTGCTGATCCCTGCAGGCCAGCGCAACGACATCGATGGCAACGAGATGCGGATGGTGGACGTCATCGAGCGAGGCAAACGGCAGGGCGTCGAGGTCAAAGAGGTCTCGGATATTTACGAGGCCTACCAGTTGTTGACGGGCAAGCCGCTTCCCAAGCCTGAAGGTATGGCGGAAGTACGGCCTGAGCTGCCCTCCGTTTCATACGAAAGAGCGAAGTCCAAAGCCAAGGAGTGGTTCGCTCGCTACTCCCAGGTTTCACAGCAGTACTACGCACTTCCGGTTGACTACCAGTTCGATTTCACAAACGAGATAATAATGGAAGCTGATCAGGCCGGAGCCAAGGCCGACTCCTACTACGGGCAGGGTATGGCCAGCGCAGCGTATCGAGAGGCGATCGCCGCAGGGCTAGCGGCCAACATCGCATTCAATACCGCAAAAGTAATCGAGACCTACGTCAATAGTGGGCTTGACGGCGCCATCAGCTACCTCGGCTCCATGGCATCCGTCAAGACCAAGATAGACGCCTTGGCCGACCGGTTACAATCGCAGACTCCCGCCACTGTGGGCGACGTGGTGGTGATATCAGAGGCCTACGGGAATCTGACTCTGGCTAAGGGTCTGGAGTTGCTAGCCGACTCGACGTTGCAGGGGTATCCAGCGACCGATGAGGAAGCTCTAACGATGCTTGCTGCAGCGGTGCTGTGGTACGGGATAGCGGACCAGGCGGTTGAGGTTGCTAAAGACTCCATCGATATCGGCCTCGGCCAGGGTAAAGCACCTTTACCGTCGAACGACAAGGTGCAAAGACTGGCGGACCTGTTCCGACGAGCCGCGGAGGCGAACCTCAACTACTTCGAGAACATCGTTCTGAACGATATCGCAGCGCAGTACGGGGCTCACTTGGACGTCATCAAGACCCATTTCGCGTCACAGGATCTCCATTACACATTTGCCAACACATGCATTGGGGCTATGAACTTCTTTAAGGAGCGAGCGGGAGGCGGCGACGCCGGCGCCTATGCAACCCTGGGCGGATCGCTCTACTCGTACGTTCTCTCCTCCACGCTGGTGAGCAAATACTACTCCTTGGATGCGCAGGTCGACGAGAACGGTAGCATCACAGGCGTAGGGCGTGAGCGGGCGATGATCAACATGCTCGACTTCGCGGAGAAGCGCGCCAAAGAGTATATAGGGCTGGCGGGCACCACAGGTGCCGAGCCTGTGCAGGCGGTCCTCAATTACGAGGGCGGGAAGGTAAATCGCGAAGGAGACCTGGACGATAAGTTCGGCGCCCTGAGCGACTACTGGACGGCCTCGCTCCAGAGCCAGATCATCGGCGTGCTCAGCGGCAAGGCCAAGGTCATCAAGTAATCAGGCAAAAAAAAGGGGGGTGAAAGCCCCCCTTTATTTTTGCCTCTTCATCTTTGCCATCTGGGCGGCGAGCTTGAGCGCCTCGATCATGCTGGCGGGCCGGGCAGTGCCCTTGCCGGCCTTGCCGAATACGGTTCCGTGGTCCACCGATGTGCGGATGATCGGCAGCCCCAGCGTGACGTTCACCCCCTGGTCGAACGCCAGCACCTTGGTGGGGATATGGCCCTGGTCGTGGTACATGGCAACTACGGCGTCGTACTGGCCGCTGTTCATCCGGAAGAACACGGTATCCGGCGGGATCGGCCCCACCACGTTCATCCCCTCGGCCTGAGCAGCTTCCACGGCCGGCGTTATCTCCTCGATCTCCTCGGTGCCGAACAGCCCGCCCTCGCCCGAGTGCGGGTTCAGCCCCGCCACCGCGATCCTCGGCTCCGGCACGCCCATCAGCTTTGTGGCCTCGTGGGTTAGCCGGGTAACCTCCAGGATGCGCTGCTTTTTGGCCCTCTGGATCGCCTGCAGTAGCGAGCAGTGGGTGCTGACGTGGGTGACTCTGAAGTTGCCAGCTACCAGCAGCATGGTCACGCTCTTGATCCCACAGTAGTCGGCCAGGATCTCCGTATGGCCTGCGTAGTGGTGCCCGGCCAGGTTCAACGACTCCTTATGGATGGCCGAGGTGACGATGGCCTCGGTCTCTCCCGCTTTAGCCAGCTCGATACCTTTGATGATCGACTCGAAGGCAGCCTGGCCGGAGGAAGCTTGAACCTTGCCGTACTGCAGTTGGGACAGATCCACGTTGTGGAGGTCCAGCACCTCTATGGTGTGCTCGTCGTGGGTGGCGTCGGCCACCTGCTCGATAGAGCGGACCGGCACGTCGCTACCGACGATCCGCGCGGCCTGGCGCAACGTTGCGCCATCTCCGACGACGATGGGGCGACACAGGGCGCGGATTTCGGGGAGCGTGAGGGCTTTAACCACGATCTCTGGCCCCGATCCGCTAGGATCTCCCATGGTTACGCCCAGGATGGGCTTGTATTTTGCCATGTTGATCTCCTTATGAGATGTTTGTAGTTTTCTGGATTTGGTGGACGCGGCGGATGGGGGGGACTGGGTATGCAGGCGCGGCTATGTCGCCTTGCCTTGCAGGTACTGTATGCTCCGGGCGATGGAGAGCTCGCCCCCGAAGCCCCCAGCTTTGGTTACCACCCTCGTGCCGTCCAGTGGGCCTCCCACCAGTAGGCC
>JBMNNU010000169.1:0-6992 GCA_050942695.1 Chloroflexota bacterium | reverse complement strand
TCAACCCTGTAGACGCTATGGCTAGAGCCGACATGCTCCAGATCATCGTATTTGCGCTCTTCCTAGGGGTTGCCATGGCGATGGTTGGAGATAAGGCTGCTGGCCTCAGGTCTCTGTTCGACCAGGCTAACGAGGTCATCCTGAAGCTGGTCGGGATCGTAATGGGTTACGCCCCCTTCGGTGTGGCTGCTCTGATGGCTTGGGTTGCGGGGGCTATTGGATTTTCCATCATGGTCCCGTTGGCCAAGTACCTGGTGGGAGTTGCGATCGGCGCTATCCTGCATGCGGCGATCATCTACTCGTTGATAGTCGGGGGCATAGGTGGGGTTAACCCCGTCCGATTCTTCAAAAACGCGGTCGAATTTATGGCCGTGGCCTTCTCCACCTGCTCTAGTGCTGCTGCCCTGCCGCTGAACATGGCAGCAGCCGAGAGGAAGATGGGGGTGCCTAGATCGATCTACGGCTTCAGCCTGCCTCTTGGCGCTACCATCAACATGGACGGCACTGCGATCTACATGGGAGTGGCAACCGTACTTATTGCCCAGTTCTTCGGTGTTGCCCTAACCATAGAGCAGCAGTTCACCGTGATCATGACGGCAACGTTGGCTTCCATCGGCGCTGCCGGTGTTCCTGGTGCAGGTCTGATCATGATGAGCCTGGTGCTCACCGCAATAGGTCTACCTCTGGAAGGCATCGCAATCATCGCGGGTGTGGACCGGATCGCCGACATGTTCAGGACGACCCTGAACGTGACCGGTGATGCTGCCGTTACCGTGGCGGTAGCCCGGACCGAGGGCATGCTGGATAGAGAGATCTACTACGGCCGAAAAGAATTCGAGGAGCTAGAGGCCTCTACCCAATCGGCATAACGTAAGCTTTCGAAACGAAGGCGCGGGGACCAAGAAGAGATCCGTCGTTACCCCGCGCCTTCGTAGCTCCGCTTGGCCAACTCAACTGCCGCAAGCTAGCGTTCCAAATGCGACCCCGTCCTGTTGGCCACAAAATCACTCGATTGTTTCAGTTCACACTTGAGGAGGCGAATGCCACACTCGATTACTTTGCTTGGCTCTCCTGTTTGATGTTAAGACTGGCAATCGTTGCGCCCACCGCGCATAGGAGGAACAGGCAGAGCCATATCGAATCGTAGGTACCTGTGGCATCCAGCAGTATTCCGAAGAGGATCGGGCCTATCACTGTTCCGCCCTCGCTCATAGTCATGCAGAACCCCACGGCCATGCCGGCGTTCTTGCGGCCTGCCGTCTCGGCGACCACCGCGTGATACAACCCGTTCCAGCCAGTAGATGTGCTGCCTAGTGCGAAGGCTACAGGCGCCATCAACCATTGGGCGCCGCCAGGCAGAACGAAGCCCACCACAAGGGATAGAAGAGCTGAGATATAGCCGATTCCCACCAGCATCGCCATGCGCTTTCCGTGCAGGAAGCGGTCGCTTATTACCCCCCAAAAGACCCTGCCGATAGCTCCTCCTGCCAGGAATACAGCCAAATAGCCGCCAGCGGTTACGATGCGGGTCGCCTCGTCGGGGATTGACGGTACCAGCACCACCTCAGTGAAGTAGAGCGCCAAATAGGTAACTACGCCCAGTTGGCCGGTTACATATAGAATGGACATGAAGCCCAGGACCCACATCTGAGGATTCCGTACCAACTCCCGCATCCCCTCAAGCAAACCGGGTCTGCGGGCACTGGATTGCTCATAATGCTCCGGATCGCGATATAGTATCGCGGTCACTACCCCTGCGATGATGATCAGGACACCAACCACGGCGAACGAGTACCTCCATCCCACAGCTAGAGCGAGGGATGGCAGGGTAGCCGCTGTAAGGATGCCTGCCAGAGGGTAGCCGGTCTGCTTTATCCCCATGGCCGTACCCCTGGTCGTGGGCGAAAACCAATCCATCACAGCCTTCGTCGCCCCCGGTAGTACGGAGCCTCTGGTAACGCCGACTATGAACATCACGATCGCGGCTTGTATGAACGACCCCGTAAACAACATGGCGAGCATGATAGCGCCTGCTGTTATCTGGCCCAACGACATGGTGATCCTGATACCGAAACGGTCGGTAACGTATCCGGCGCCCAACAGCACGACCCACGTTCCGATGAAAGTTGCCGAGGAGAAAAAGCCAACCTCCGTTTTTGTCAGCCCAAGCTCTGCCTGGAAGAGAGGGGCTAGGGGAGGGATGACCTGAGCTGCCATGGTGGAGGAGAATTGAGAAATGAAGGCAAGCCCTAGAATTACCCAGCGGTAACGGGCTAAAGATTGCAACATAGCCACGAGATTTGCTCCTTACGAGGTTCCTGATGTAGATGTGGTGAGGGCGGCTGGCAAAAGTACAGAAATTTGTAATCAACCCATTGTACACCTATTCTGGCTGGGATTGAACCGCTCGACCGATGTGAGGCTCGCCCTCTACTTGCCGATAACCGGACACTGCGCTATTATTTGCCCCGCGCCAGTTACCATCTCTGTGAAGACAGTGGAGCGTGTTTTCATTATGCCCAGGCGAGTTACCGTTAAAGTCCCTGCAACCAGCGCCAATCTCGGCCCAGGGTTCGATTCTATCGGGATAGCGTTGGATCTACACAACACCGTGTCCATCGAAGCCAGCGACGAGTTCGGAGTGACCTTGTCGGGTGAGGGGGAGGATGTGCTCTCCCAAGGCCAGGACAACCTCGTATATCAGGGTGTTTTGGCGATTTACGAGAAACTGGGGGAGCGTGTTCCGCCTCTGAAGCTCTCCTGTATAAACTGGGTGCCCCTAGCACGGGGATTAGGGAGCAGCAGTGCAGCGCTGGTTGCCGGCCTTGTTGCAGGTAACGAGCTGCTCGACCATCCGTTATCCACACATGCCATTCTCCAGATTGCTACTAAGATAGAAGGGCATCCGGACAATGTGACTCCAGCCCTGTTCGGCGGGCTGCAGGTGGCCGTGATGAACGACGGCATCGTCGAACACATTAGCGTCCCCCTTGCAGCCGACCTCGGCATCGTCGTGTTCGTACCCCATTTTCCTATGATGACCGACCAGGCTAGGGATATTCTCCCCGCGCGGGTCTCTAGGGCGGACGCGATTTTCAACATAAGTCGGGCATCGTTATTGATAGCTGCCATGGCTACAGGCTCGATCGGCCAGTTGAGGGTGGCTATGCAAGATGTCCTGCATCAGCCCTATCGCAGAAAGCTGTTTCCTGCGATGGAGGAGATCATCGATGCCGCCATTTCGGCCGGAGCAGCCGGAGCGGCGCTGAGCGGGTCGGGATCGAGCATCCTGGCCTTCGCTTTGGGCTGCGAGGAGCGGGTTGCCGAAGCGATGATGAGGGTAGGTGATAGATCGAGGGTGGACGGCAGGACCATCATCACCAAGGTATGCTACTCCGGGGCTCAGATCATCGAAAGAGGATAGTACACAATGGCACTCATCGCTCAGAAGTACGGCGGATCTTCGGTTGCTACTGCAGAGAGAATCCTGGCCGTTGCTAAACGGATTGTGGCTACGAAGGAAGCGGGGAACAGCGTGGTCGTGGTCGTCTCCGCGATGGGGAAGACTACGGACGAGCTGATCCGTCTTGCGCACCAGGTGGCGCCAGAGCCGGACGAACGGGAATTGGATTTGCTGATGTCCACTGGGGAAACGGTCTCAGCCACCCTGATGGCTATGGCGCTGCGGGGGATGGGGCATGATGCGATATCGCTGACGGCAGGCCAGGCAGGTATCCATACCGACTCGCTCCACGGTCGCGCTCGCATCAAGGCGGTGGATGTAGATCGACTCCGGCGGGAGCTGGACGCCGGGAAAATCGTCATCGTTACCGGGTTCCAGGGGATTACCGACCAGTTCGATATTACGACCCTAGGCCGAGGTGGATCGGACACCACCGCGGTAGCGCTGGCGGTAGCCCTCAAGGCCGACCGATGCGACATTTTCACCGATGTAGACGGGGTATACACGGCTGATCCGCGAGTAATCCCCGATGCTAGGAAGCTTTCTGAAATATCTTATGAAGAGATGCTGGAGATGGCCCAGTTGGGATCCAAGGTTATGCACCCCCGTTCCGTAGAATTGGGAGAGGCTTTTGGGATCCCGATCATGGTTCGCTCCAGTTTTAATGATGAGGAGGGAACTCTCATTCACGAGGTTGGTGAAATGGAAACCAGAAACCGGGTGCGCGGCATCGCCCACGATCTCAACGTCGGAAAGATCTCCGTGGTGGGGGTTCCAGACAGACCTGGGCTGGCCGCTTCGATCTTCGAACCGCTGGCAAAGGCCGGCATCAGCGTCGACGTCATCGTTCAAAACGTGAGTGTCGATGGGTCTACGGACCTATCCTTCACCGTAGCCCGAAACGACCTGGCTAAGGCATTACAAATCATCAAGCCTGTGGCGCAGCAGATCGGGGCGAAGCAGGTAAATAGCTCCGATAATCTCGGCAAAGTCTCCATAGTGGGGGCTGGGATCCAGAGCGCTCCGGGGATGGCCGCCACCATGTTCCGAGCTCTATATGATGTAGGTGTCAATATTCAAATGATAACCACCTCAGAGATACGGATAACCTGCATTGTGGATCGGGAGAAGGTTCTTGATGCGGTGCAGAAGCTACATGAGGCCTTCGAGCTGGATAAGATCTAGCCATAAGCGATAAGCAGTCAGCCATCAGCAGTCAGTAATTCACCGACTGCTGATGGCTGACTGCTTCTATATATCGATTTCCTCGTCGAGGTTGTTCAGCATCAAGTTCAGGATCCGTATGATTACGGTGGCGGCTATAGCCCCAAAGCTGGCCAATAGAGCGAGAACAAATCCTATCTTATCGGCTTCTTTCAACCCCAAATTGGTGAAGGCATCCGGCCTTGCCCCCATTGCCAACCCGGTGGCGATCAGAAGGACGCAAAGAACCAGCAGGATAGTGGCCAGCAACGTCCCCGCGCGCAGTAACCGAGCCATGGAGCTTCCCCGCTGTTGTTCGACAGCTCTACGGATGCTTCTCTTACAACCATCTAGTAAAAGGTTACGCAAGCCCTGTACCTGATCTAAGTCTTGTGGCATTACTGATCTCTGTACCGCGGGGGTAATTCCGATGGCATCCCGAATACCAGCTCCATGCCGCGAGATGCATCTCGCAGTTTAGCGAATTATGCAGTGATCAATAATCCACGATGGCTTTGGGCGGGACTAAGGTAGCGGACGACTCGGAAGCTACCTGTTGGCTATTGTGGTTTTCGGCCTATCTGCACGGCAAGGGGCCGCCTGGCAGTAATACGGTGAAGGTCGTTCCCTGCCCGACCTGGCTCTCCACCTCGATCTCACCGCCCAGGGTCTCCACGATGCCCCGAACGATTGAGAGCCCTAATCCCGTCCCCTCCTCGTTGAACCGGCGGGCGTTTTCGGCTCTGTAGAACTCGTTATAAACCTTGGGTAGGTCTGCTGCTGCTATGCCGATACCGGTGTCCTTTACCACGAGGCGAGCCGCGTTGCCGAGTTCGTCTACCTTCACATCCACACGGCCGCCTTCGAGCGTGTAAACGACGGCGTTGCCTACCAGATTCATCACTACCTGTTCGAGCGCCTCCGGATCGGCATATAGGCATGGTGGTTGCTCGAGAAACTGAACTGAGAGGGTAATAGATTTGGCCTCAGCCTGTGGCTTGTAGTGAGTCACCACCTTCTGTACTATCTCTAGCAGGTCTATCGGCTTTCTCTCGGTGAACAGCCTTGCCTCGCGGGCACGGGACAGCACCAACAGGTCGGAGGCAAAGTTCAGCAGTCTTTGGGTCTGGCCTTCGGCCCGCTGGATCATGTCTTTCCTGACGGCCGGTTTCTCCCCAACGAGGCTATCGAGGACTATCTTTAACGACGTCTGGATGGTTGCCAGAGGGGGTTTGATTTCGAAGGAAACCTTGCCCAGATGCTCGCTTTTGATCCGCTCCAACTCAGCTAGGTGGTTGTATGCTTCTTCAAGCTCCTTTGCTTTCAGCCCCAGCTTCTCCGTTAGCTCTATTGTCTCTTTCTCTCTCTCCCGGAGCCTCCCGGTGATGGAAGTGGCCATGTAAGCCGCTAGATAGAGAGTGCTGCTGAACACCAGCAGGACGATGGCAACGTACAGCCCATGGCTCGACATATCCGGCCAGGTGGGGCCGAAGAGGTGCACGTGAGGAATGATACCGGCGTATTCTCCAAGGGCTAATCCACCAAACAGCAGGATGGCTACCGTGGCCTGGAGGAAGGTCTCCCTCGGTGAAAGCAGGATGCTGGCAATTATGACGTGGAAAATGAAGAAGAAGGAGAGAGGGTTCTCCACTCCACCTGTAAAGTGTATGAGCAGGGTTAGAAAGAAGAGGTCAACCACTATTTGGGTGTTAGCGATGGACCTCGCGCTCGTCAGCCGGCTTTCCTTCGGTCCAACCTCGGCCCGTTTAATACCAGCCAGGAACTGGAAGTTATAAAGCGCAATCGCCGCGCCGATCAGATAGAGAGGAAGCGGGTCGATCTTGATCCCAAGAAAATTGGTTGCCACGAAGGAGCCAACGATGACGGTAAAGGCAGCCAGCCATCTCAACTGTGTGAACCAGTAAACCCGCTGGCTCAGCTCTTCGTCTACCGGTGCGGAACGCAACAACTCGGCCATGGTATTACTCTTTTAGGAAATGCAACGGTTCTATCTACGGATGCTACCAAACACCTTGTCAAAAGGCAAGAAACGGACAACAGGTGGGTGCGGACCATATTTCCGGGCTCGATTTTGTGTCCGCCGCCCGCCGCTCTAGCAGCGGGCTGAGACGCTAAAGCCCGGTAATGATCGTTACGAAAATATTCTTATTGATTCGTGGCCCTGAAGGGCCAGGCTAACTACGGACCGGAGGTTAAGGCCAGCCCTTCAGGGCCGCGACGGATACGTGCGGTTTAATCGGCAACGATCATAACCAGGCTAATACCGACCATATCAAGAGGTCGCTTTAGCGTCCTTGAGCGTCTC
>JBMNNU010000168.1:0-6999 GCA_050942695.1 Chloroflexota bacterium | reverse complement strand
TATCTCCGGCGATAGAAACTCGGTTGCTTGGTCGCTTCTCCCCAATCGAAGCAGCCCAGCCGCCGCCAAGACGATGGCGTCTAGCTGCTCTGTTTCCGCCTTTCTCAAACGAGTGTCCACGTTTCCTCTGAGCGGGACTATCTGCAGATCTCTCCTATATGCAAGCAGTTGAGCCTTGCGACGGGTGCTGCTTGTTCCAACCCTCGCGCCGTTCGGCAGCGACTCGAGCCTCAGACCGTGCCGGGAAACTAGCACGTCCCGCGGGTCTGCTCGCTCCGGAACTGCTGCCACCGTCAACCCGGTGCCGGTTACTGATGGCAGGTCTTTCATACTGTGGACGGCTACGTCCACTTTGCCATCCATCAGGGCCCTCTCAAGCTCCCTGACGAACAGCCCGGTTCCGCCTATCTCCCACAAAGGGGCTTTGTTTGCCAGGTCCCCGGCTGTTTTTATCTTCTCGATGCGCACCCGCAGGCCGCTAACCTTTGCCTTCATCTGGTCGGCGACCCATCCGGCCTGCCACATAGCAAGAGCGCTCCCTCGTGTCCCTATGATCAGTTCCCGCAATATCTTCTCCTTAGTCCAGGTCAAACAACTCTTTCAGGGCATCGATGTAAAGCCCACAAGCGCCATCGGTGGCCTGCGATTTCAGTCGAACGGTGGGTGTGTGAAGTATCTTATTTACCATTGCCTGAGTCATCGCCTCAAGGGCGTTCCGGTCTCGATCGTTCAAATCGAGTCGGCCTCCATGCTTTGCTATCTCCGTCCGGCGGATCTTGTCCAACCTCTTTCGCAAAGCCACTATCGTTGGTACCACGTCCTGGCAACGCATCCAGCTTACGAAGTAGGAAAGCTCTTCGTCGATGATGCTCTTGACCTTCGCGACCTCGTTCTCCCGCTCTCTCAGATTCCTCTCCACCACCGATTGCAGGTCGTCGATGTCGTAAAGGCTGACGTTGGGAATCGCGCCGACTGATACATCCACATCCCTTGGGACGGCGATATCGATAAAGACCAGCGGCCGCCCCTCTTTTTTCTTAATGGCCGGCTCGACCAAAGCGGTGTCGAAAACCGGTTCAGGCGATCCTGTAGATGTAATGACTATGTCCACTTTGCCGAGCATATCGCCCAAAGCTTCCCAAGCAACCGCTTTACCCCCAAAGCGCTCTGCTAGCTCCTGCGCCCGCTCCCAGGTCCGGTTGATAACCACGATCTTGCCAGCCCCGTTGTCAACGAGATTCTTGGCGGTCAATTCTCCCATCTCACCGGCGCCTACTACCAAAACGGTTAGGCGTTCGATCTCTCCGAAGATACCTCTGGCTAGCTCAACAGCGGCATGGCTGACCGAGGCCGCATTTCTCGAAATAGCGGTTTCAGTCCTCGCCCTTTTCCCAACAGCAAGGGCACGCTGGAACATACTGCTCAAGATTGGGCCAACAGTGCCTTTTGCCGCGGCAAGCTCGAAGGCATCTCTGACCTGCCCCAGTATCTGCGGCTCGCCAAGGATCATAGAATCGATGCCGGAAGCGACTCCAAACAACTGTTTTGCCGCATCTTCGTTCCGTAACACGTAAAAATATCGCGATATCGTCGCTTCGCTTACTTCGGGACAGTGGCGTTGATGCAGGAATTTCTTGATCTCCTTGGCTGCTTTCTTGGGGCGCTCCGGTACAGCGTATATCTCAGTACGGTTGCAGGTGGATAGCACCACCCTTTCACGAGCGAAATCGCCAAGAGCATCTAATACCAACTCTAACTCTGCGCCATCCATCGCGAATCGCTCCCGTATCTCCACTGGCGCAACCTTATGGTTCAAGCCTACGGCAACGATGACGCTCGGCTCGCCGTCTCTAACCCTCTTCAGTATCTCCTCGATCCTTTGAAGACACGCTGCTTCACCTCGTCGTCTGAACAGATCGAAGGCGTCTGAGTTGACTACCTCTCCCCAGAAAGCTTCGCGTTGAACCGGTAGTGAGAGTTCTTGCCGCACCTTGGCTCTTAAGGTCCCCAACAGGCTCAGGAAGGGGCCATATTCCGGTACTAGCACCTCTTCCAGCTTCTGCCTCATCCGCTTCGCCAAGGCTGGGCTAAGGCCCCCTGTCGAGATGGCCAGCGTTAGTTCGTCGCGTTTGATCACCGAAGGGACGATGAAGTTGCATAGGTCTGGCACGTCTACGACGTTTATCAACTGATTCCTCTCCGAGGCTTCCTCCCAGACCTCGCGGTTCACTTCGATCTCCGAGCTGGCAGCCACCACAATCATGGCGCCCTCCAGGTCCCCGCGGCGGTACTCTCGGCGGCACACCTCTACTTCTTCCCGCTCCTCCAATAACGCTATGCCTCGATGGATTTGCGGCGCGACCACCGTTACCCTGGCTCCTGCGGCCAGAAGAGACTCCACTTTTCGTAGGGCGACCTCTCCTCCGCCGATAACGATTGCTTTTCTACCCCGGAGATCCAGGAATGCCGGGAAATAGTTTGAGTGGGTCGACACTGATCCTTGCTCCCTCGTCGTAGACTGTTATTCGACATTTGTTTTATTACCCTGAAAATCGGCTACGCCACGGTCTGTGAGGCCAGTATTCGGTCGGCCGAACCCTGTTCAGCTCCAAAGAGAATGCGCTTCATATACTGCCCGGTAAACGAGTCGGGATTGAGCGCTACCTCCTCCGGCGTTCCGGTGGCTACTACCCAGCCGCCCGCATCGCCGCCCTCAGGGCCTAAATCGATTATCCAATCGGCAACCTTGATTACATCGAGATTGTGCTCGATAACTACTACCGAATTGCCGGTTTCTACCAACCTATTCAATACGTTCAGGAGTCGGCCTACATCAGCAAAGTGTAAGCCGGTGGTCGGCTCGTCCAAAATATATAACGTGCGACCGGTTGCCCTCCTGGAAAGCTCCGTTGCCAGCTTTACCCTTTGTGCTTCCCCACCTGAAAGGGTTGTCGCGGGTTGACCTAATCGAATATAACCCAACCCCACATCGTACAGAGTGGAAAGCTTATTTTTTATGCTTGGTATGTTGTCGAAGAACGACAAAGCCTCTTCGACCGTCATCTCCAGTACGTCGGAAATGCTCTTGCCTTTATATCGTATCTCCAACGCCTCGCGGTTGTAACGCTTCCCTTTGCACACCTCGCACGGCACATATACGTCGGGCAGAAAGTGCATCTCTATCTGGATGATGCCCTCGCCTCGGCAGGCTTCGCACCGCCCCCCCTTCACGTTGAAAGAAAAACGTCCGGGGAGATACCCCCTCATTCGCGCTTCGGGAAGCGATGCGAACAGTTCTCTTATGGGGGTGAAGGCTCCGGTATATGTAGCCGGGTTTGACCTTGGGGTTCGACCGATGGGCGCTTGGTTGATGTCGATCACCTTATCGAGGTGTTCCATCCCTTCTATCCGCACATGGTCCCCAGCTCGCTCTTTGGCCTTGTACAACTGCTGCGCTAGCCGTCGGTACAGAATGTCGGATATAAGGCTGCTTTTGCCTGACCCTGATACGCCGGTTACAGCCACGAAGAGACCCATAGGAATCTCGACGTCGATATTCTTCAGATTGTTCTCTCGTGCGCCGATAATTCGCAGCGATTTGCCGTTCCCTCTCCTGCGCTTAGTGGGAACCGGAATGCTCAACTCTCCGCTGAGGTATTTGCCGGTAATCGACTCTGGGCAGGAGATCAGGTCATTCACAGTTCCGGCCGCCACTACACGCCCTCCATGCTCGCCGGCTCCCGGCCCTACGTCAACCACGTAGTCGGCGCTGCGAATCGTTTCCTCATCGTGCTCAACCACGATCAACGTATTGCCAAGCTCCCGAAGCCGTACGAGAGTGTGGATCAGTCGAGCGTTGTCCCGTTGGTGCAGGCCGATACTGGGCTCGTCCAGTATATATAGTACCCCAACTAGCCCTGAGCCTATCTGCGTTGCCAGCCGTATCCGCTGCGACTCGCCACCTGACAGAGTAGCCGAGGTTCGGTCGAGAGTTAGGTAATCCAGGCCTACGTCAACCAGGAATCCCAGCCGAGCTTTGATTTCCTTTAAGATGGTTCGCGCAATAAGCAAATCCCGCTCGTCAAGAGGTTGATCCTCCTCTTCGTACTTTGCAGGTGAGAAGGCTGGCCCTCTGAAGACGCCGGGCTCGCCCTCAAGGTATCGGAAGAACTCGAGAGCACGCCAGACTGAGAGCTTCGTTACATCGACGATAGACCTACCCGCGACGGTAACCGCCAGGATCTCAGGCTTCAAACGGGCACCTTGGCAGGCCTTACATGGCCTGCTCGCCATGTAGTGCTCGATCTCGCTTCGTATGTAATCTGACTGCGTTTCACGGTAACGCCGCTGCAGATTTGGAATTACCCCTTCGAAAGCCAGCATATACTCGTGTATGCGGCCATCGCGATGCTGGTGTTTCACACGCACCCGCTGCCCGCGCGTGCCGTAGAGTATTACGTCGAGTTGTTCGGGCGTCAGTTCTCTGAGCGGCACCTTGCTCGAGAAACCGTAGTGGTTAGCGACCGCGCCAAGGATATGTGAGTAGTAGCTGTCGTGGGTGCTAGCCCGACTCCAGGGGCGGATCGCCCCCTCAGCGATGGATAAATCCTTATTTGGAATGACCAGGTCCGGATCGATCTCCAGCTTAGATCCCAGACCGGTGCACTCAGGGCAGGCGCCGTGAGGGCTGTTGAAAGAGAAGTTGCGAGGCGCGATCTCCCCAAGGCTGTAACCGCACTCCACGCATGCGAAGTGCTCTGAGAAGAGATGCTCATCCCCATCGATAACGGCTACAATCGCGTTTCCGCCCCCCAACTTCAGCGCCGTCTCCATCGAGTCGGTTAAGCGGCCTCTCGATGATTCCAGGTCGTCCTCGTCGGGAGATGGGACTATTAGCCGGTCAACTACTACCTCGATGGTGTGCTTCTTGTTTTTTTCTAGCTTGATCTCCTCGCCAAGATCCCTGACCTGGCCGTCTACTCGAGCTCTGACGAAGCCGGCCTTGCGGATATCATCGAGAATCCCCTGATGCTCCCCCTTCCGGTCCCGGATTACGGAGCCAAGTATCATCAGACGCGTTCCCACAGGCATGGCGAGCACAGCGTCAACCATCTGCTGGACTGTCTGCTGCGAGATGAGACGTCCACACTTGGGGCAGTGAGGCTTGCCGATCCTGGCAAACAGCAGCCTGAGGTAGTCGTAAATCTCGGTTACCGTTCCCACTGTAGAACGAGGATTGTGGCTGGAAGCCTTCTGATCTATAGAGATAGCCGGAGACAGACCACCAATGTAATCTACGTCCGGCTTATCCATCTGCCCTAGAAACTGCCGTGCATACGCGCTGAGAGACTCCACGTAGCGCCTCTGACCCTCAGCGTAGATGGTATCGAAAGCTAGAGAGGACTTGCCGGACCCAGATAGCCCGGTTATCACCACAAGCTTATCTCTCGGTATCTTCAGCGATACATTTTTTAGATTGTGTTCGCGAGCGCCGCGAATCTCGATATATTCTTGTCCCACCATAACACCAGTTCTGGGTTCTGAGTTCTGAGTTCTTGGATTAGGGCTCTCAGAACCCAGAACCCAGAACTCAGAACTGATTACGCTATCTGTCTGCGGAGTTCGACGATCTGGTCGCGAAGGAGCGCTGCTTTCTCGAACTCGAGGTTCTTGGCAGCCTGTTTCATCTGCTGTTCCAGATCCTTTATCAGTCGATGGATCTCATCGCGGGCTAGCGGTGACCCGACCTCGTATGAAGCTGTAGCTTCGGCTACAGCCTTGATCCGACTGGATATATCCTTGATCGCTTTTCGGATTCCGGTAGGTGTTATCCCGTTTTTCCGGTTATACTCTGTCTGGAGCTTTCGCCGTCGATATGTTTCATCGATTGCCCGCCTCATAGACTCGGTG
The DNA here is from genome assembly GCA_050942695.1 of Chloroflexota bacterium. Lineage (GTDB taxonomy): Bacteria > Chloroflexota > UBA6077 > UBA6077 > UBA6077 > JBMNNU01. The sequence goes on along the minus strand of JBMNNU010000168.1, from coordinate 1,089 downwards.
ACGTTATCGGCGTACATGATCACGTGGCCGTCTACATGTCGGGCAGCCCGCCCGATGGTCTGTATCAACGCCCCCTCGGACCGAAGGTAGCCCTCTTTGTCTGCGTCCAGGATGGCAACTAGCGATACCTCAGGAAGGTCCAGCCCTTCTCGGAGAAGATTGATCCCCACCACTACATCGTAAACACCGAGCCGGAGGTCCCGGAGTATCTCTATTCGCTCGAGCGTTTCGATCTCCGAATGGAGATAGTGTACCTTAACCCCCATCTCTCGGAGATAATCTGCCAGATCCTCAGCCATCCGCTTCGTCAATGTCGTTACCAGCGCTCTCTCGCCCCGCTCTACCCTGGCCTTAATCTGTTCTAAAAGGTCGTCGATCTGCCCGGAGGTTGGTTTGACCTCGATGCTGGGGTCCAGTAGGCCGGTGGGCCGGATCAACTGCTCGACGATCTGCTGGCTCTTCTCTCGCTCGTAAGGGCCAGGTGTGGCTGAGACGTAGATCACCTGATTCATATGTCCTTCGAACTCTGGAAATTTCAATGGGCGGTTGTCCAGTGCGGAGGGCAACCGGAAACCGTATTCCACCAGCGTCTTCTTCCGGGAGTAGTCGCCACCGTACATACCCCTGACCTGGGGAATCGACAGGTGGGACTCATCGATGAACATCAGATAGTCATCCGGGAAGTAGTCCAGCAGCGTCCAGGGCATACTTCCCGCTGCTCTCCGAGAGAGATGCCTTGAGTAGTTTTCTACCCCATTGCAATAGCCGGCCTCGGCCAGCATCTCCAGATCGTAGCGAGTCCGCTGCTCCAGCCGCTGGGCCTCTACCAGCTTGCCCTCGGCCTTGAGCTCCGCTACCCTAGCGATCATCTCATCTTCAATGTCCCTGATGGCCTCCTGGAGCTTCTCCTGAGTGGTCACGAAGTGTTTTGCGGGGTATATATCAACCTGAGTCTTATCCACCAGCACCTCTCCGGTGAGTGGATCGACCTCGGAAATCCTCTCCACCTCGTCTCCCCAGAACTCCACCCGGATAGCGATATCCTCTCCGATAGGCTGGATCTCGAGTGTGTCGCCTCGAACCCTATAC
>JBMNNU010000167.1:0-7035 GCA_050942695.1 Chloroflexota bacterium | reverse complement strand
CCCTCCCAATTATCGGTTACGATGCAGGCTCCTGCGCCGGCTGCTTCGAAGACTCGGGTTGGCGGGCTGAAACCGTAATCCGCCATGGCTTGCCGATTGATGTTCAGGACAAGCTTGGCGCTACAGTTCAACCGGTTGTGCCATTCAGTGGGGATGTGGCCAAGGTACCGCACGTTGGGCGGGAGGGGAAGATCACCCCAGCCCTCACCTCCCAATATAAACCGGTGAGAGGGGCAGATGGCAGCTGTATCCAGGAAGAAGTTCCGCACACGGGCTTCTCGATCCGGAAGCCGATTTCCGACGAAGAGCAGATCGCAGTTGTAGGCGGGATCCACTGGGACCGGGTAGTGAATATCCGGGTCTAGGGCATTGTAAACAAGCTCGACCTCTCTAGCGCCCAACCGGCGGTATCCCTCCAGCACTTTGGGGCCTCCCCCATAGGTTAGCACTGCGTCATATTTTGGGACGAGATCTCTAAACTCACAGGTCGGTTCACTAAAGGCAGTATCCAGGGTGTGTGGTGCATCGACATCCCAATACACTACTCTGTTCCTGTCTGTCCTGGCAGCTAACACAGCCTGTGCGAGGTAATCATCGTATCGCCCAACGCCGCTGCATTTGACGATCAGGTCGGATTTTCGGGAACGATCCAGCTCTCTATTTATCTCATCGAGGTCGCGACAGATCACTACCTCGGCATACTCTGGATCCTTCGCCAGATCGCGGTGCTTCTGGCGATCGTAGATATCCTGCTCGACGAATGTCAGAGAGTGGCCAAGCCGATATAGCGCGCGGCAGATGCCACGGTAGTAGGTGGCGGCGCCGTTCCAATAGGCTGAGGTGATGCTCGATCCGAAAAATGTGATTCTCATCGCCGAGCCTTCAATCGATTGATTAGCGCTACCAACTCCTCCGCTCGGTGTTGGCAGGTGTGATGTTCCAGGATTTTCGCTCGACCGTGAGAGCTGATGGACTCTCGGGCTTTTCCGTCCGATGCTAACCACTGCAAGGCTTCCATCATCTGAGAAGGCGTGTCTACCGCAATGTAATCCACGCCATCCTCGAAGAGCCCCGAGTTATCCCTCCAACCTGCGCTGATCAGAGGGATGCCACAGGACAGCGCCTCGAAGACTCGGATCGTAGGGGTGCCGTGCAGCGCCTCGACGTATGCTTTGCGGGGAATGTGGACCGTCATCTTGCTTCGGCCGTACACCTCAGGCACCAAGTAGTTGGGAAGCCAACCCCGCCAATCGACTCCTGCATCGCGGAGAGACGACACTACCTCCGCGGGATATCGTACTCCAAACAGAGCAAACGATACGTTTGGCAGCCTCCTGCAAGGTTCGATGAAAAAATCTCTAGTGGCCTGGTTCCTATCATCATCACCCCAATTACCGACAAACACCACGTCGCAGTCCTTAGGTTTTGGGATAGGGCGGAAAAGATCAGTATCCGCCCCCTCGTGGAACACCAGCACCTCCGGCCCATCAACTTTGGTACGGTAGATATCGGCGATCGTTGGACCGTACGCCAGGATGGCCGAGTAGTTGTCCAATCTCAACTGATGGATACGTTCTGGTTCGGTTAGAGAGCGATAGTGAGTGTCGTGGAACAGCGATGTCACCCCAAGCCGGGATGCTGTTTCCCCAATTGTGGCTATCAGGTCGTTGGGGTTCCATTCGTGAACCAGGCAGGCGTCCATCTGGGCGAGCAGATCGGACAACCATCCCTGAAGATGAGCTCGGCCGTTGAGCACATAATTCCGGTGTTCGATGAAGGGAAAGCGACGCTCGAACTGTTGAATGGGCTCAAGCCCGTGATCCCTGATTAGATTGGAGATGGACCAGTTGTCCACCTCTTCGAATGCGATCACCTGGTGCCCCATCTTCCGCAGGTTCCTTATCAACCCTCGCAGAAAGTGAGCATTGCCGTGGTTCCAATCCGAGATTATTGAATGGCAGAAGAGAGCAATACGTAACGTGGAGCTATCAGCCATCAGCTTTCAGCCCTCAGTTTTCTTGTGCTAATAATCCATGTTGACAAAGCTACTATACCCCTTTGTATTGATCGATCAGTAACTCATAAAGATGGTAGTACTCAGCGGCCATTCGGGCTGCGCAATACTTATCCAGCGCTCTGTTGTGAGCTGCGCCGGCTAACTTTTCGATCTCTCCCGGCGTTTCAAGCAATCTCGCAAGCTTTGACCTTAGATCGCTCGAATCGCCGACCGTGAAGTAGAGAGCGGCTTCACCCCAAATCTCTCTGTAGGAGGGGATATCGCTGGCTACTAACGCGCACCCGCAGAAGGCTGCCTCCAGGGCTGCCAGTCCAAAGGGTTCGTAAGTGGATGTGGCTAGATACAGCCTAGACCGGGCAAGCTCGGTCCGCGTATCTTTCCAAGGAAGACTGCCGATGTACACTGTGTTTGATGCTGTCGGGATGGATGCGGTTTCACCGGATGGGCCGCTAGTAGGCCCCACTAATCGAAGCTGTAGAGGTAATCCATTTAACGCTTGAATAGCAACCATGGCCCCCTTCGCTTCGTCCCAAAGCCTACCCGCTACTATCGCAGTATCGCACTTCTCGGTCTGATGTTGATAGAGGTCCGCCCATAGGCCATTATAGATGACTCGCGATCTATAGCCAAAAGTTTGGAAGAGCGAATCAGCCATGAAATGAGATGGGCATACTATCGCCGATGCGCCCGCCAGCCCAGAGGTTACCAACTCTCGGTACGCTTCCAGCCGATCGTCTAGTTGGACACCGGATAGCGTTCCTCTGGGCTGGCCTCTGTGCCAGGCAAACCAGCCGATAACGTCGCTGTGAGCTACCAGCAACTTGGGTATATCGACGTCGAGCAAACCGATACAGAACTGGTTTCCGTGGACCAGATCCGGCTGCCAGTTGCCGGCTATCTTTTCTATTCTCTCCAAAGCTTGATGGACTTCCATCAAGGCATCGGGCATCCACTCGAGCTTGAACGGTAACGAAACCAGCTCCACCCCCCCATTGGGGATCATCTCCCGGATGTCCCGCTCCAAAGGATCGCCAAAACAAACCAACAGCACATCGCATCCGTGCTGCTCTACGAGCCCTCGTACCAGCGCTAAGCTGTACTGCCATACGCCACCGACCGTATCGGTGGTCATCAAAACGCGCATCAATATCGCTCCATCGCCTCGAGCCAAGCCTTGTCAGTGATAGGCCCGAAAAGCTGTTCGTGCAGTTTGCTCCCCGGATAGGGGAAGAGCTTGACCGGCTCGGAAATCCATACCCCCTGGCGTATCGCTTCTTGTCTCCACTCCTCGGTCCTTCGAATCAGATCGGGACCGCTCCCTGGGATTTCTACCAGATCGGCTTGTACCCAGGGGATCTTCCCTTTTGCATGAACCATCAACTCGAGGATGCGATCTGGCTGGAGATGGTAGTCCTTGTTGAGCTTATCCTGTTCTTCCCGGAAGGGGGATTCCAGGCCGAACTCCAGGCTTACGCATCCAGCAGCGGCGAGCAGGTCGAGACGGGCTTCATCCCAGAGGTCCAGCCTCGTCTCGCACCCGAAGTGGACGAGAGGCTCGCGTGACAGAGTCTCCAGAAGGCTGTCCGTCACCCCCAGGCCGAACAGCTCGTCGATAAAGTAAACGTAGTCGACACCTCTGGCTTTCAGTTCGCGTAGCTCTTTCAACACTGTATTCAAAGGGCGTTGGCGGTACCGGAGCCTGAAGAACCGGCGATTGCAGAAGCTGCAGCGATAGGGGCAGCCCCGGCTGAATTCCACTTCAGCGCCGAGTCCCTCTCCCCAGAACAGGTGGTGTCGGTGGGCCTTTTTCTCCAAGGGGTAGGCCCGATAGTCGAGAGATGGTAATGCCTTAAGGTCAACGGCAGCCACCTTGCTATCGCAGATGCGATCCCTATCGGTAGCCCATATGGTGGCAGCGGTAGGGTCGCCGAGGGCAAGTCGAACCAACTCCTCTTCTGGTTCTCCTCTGATAATTGCCTGGCAGTTCAGCCGGTCCATTACGTAGCCGGGTGTGGCCGAGCCGTGTGGTCCCACAGCTACGATAGGGGCTACCGATCCCAGGGCTTTACATGCCAAGGCGGGAATATCCAACTCCGGCGGAGGACACCGCCAGAAGAGGTAGGAAGGCGCCGTCGTAATAACGATCATATCAGGCCCGAACGCGCCGATTCGCTCCTCGAGCAGTCGGGGAGATAGCTTTTCCAGGTGAGCGTCCACCAGCAGGGTATCAAGACCCCTTTTGCGCAGCAGCGCATCAGCGTACAACAGCTCCAACGGTAGGTGAGGCTCACGACAAGCCCAGTAGCGAGAGCCCTCGAACTCCCAGGGAGGGTTGACAAGCGCAATGCGACGGTAATTTTTATACATAAGCTTGTAGCTCTCGGCTGCCGGTAACCAACAATCGGAATCGCTGAGCATATTGTGTATGCTGCTGTTGCAGCGATTTTCGATTATCATCATCTTCGGCAGCGTGAATGGCGTAATGGACCGCGGCAATCCTGAATGCGAGATAGGCGGCTCGGAAGAAATCCAGCAGCTCTATCGCTTGATGGTCTCCGGTTTCCCTCGCCCAGAGAGACATAAACAGGGAGGTCTGACGGCCGTCCATCTCCCACTCCTCGCACGCCCCCGCCAGATCCCACAAGATGCTTTGCTCTCCGACTAAGGAGTGGTCTCGGAAATGATCCGCATTGTCGGCTTTCAGGAGCATCGAACGCCCTGCCACCGTACCCGACAACCATTCGTAAGGTTGTGGTTTTCCGTCTAATAGAACCAGAGGAAGCCGGTCGATTGCAGGTTGGAAAGGTCGCCATCTGCTGATGAATGCCGAAACATCCAAACCCAACCCCTTCTGGGCGTTTACCTCGATAATTTCTAAGAGACTAGTGAAGCGATCCATCGGCGGCTTGGAAAAACGGCTGAGGATAAAGGCGTAGTAATCCACAAGGCGGGCTATTACCTCGGGGGTCAGATCGGCAGCGGACATAGGCCTGAACTGTTCGAGAAACGGGTGCAAGAGGAAACCATAGGCCAATCCGATCGTCGGGAGGCCGAAGCCGGCCTCGGCTACGATTTGCGCCCTATTCAGCTTTTCCCGGCCGTAGCCTCCTAGCCCGGCAAATTTGGCAAGCAGGTAATCTACCCCCTCTCCCATAGGGAAAGGGAACCTGTTGTCGCTCTCCCCCATAGGGGGATGCGATCTCATGCATGGCAAATGGACAAGCAGCTTCGTCCGCTCCATTGCCTGGTGCACTGCAGGCCAAAGCTCTGGAGAAGAGTAGCAACGCTCCCGCCATCGCCCGTATGACAGATCCACGACCTCGGCCTCCTGCAACGCCGAATGGTTGTTTTCGCCAGATGTTTGCGCGAGTGAGCGGTGGATGAACGGAACTAAAGCTCGCCAATTATCGAAGGCTTCTTCAGTTGAAGTGTGGAATACTCGAGCGCGGTTCCACCGGTTGCGTAGCTCCTCAGATGCGTAGCTGCTAGGATTCCCCTGCCAGGCAGACAACAGGATAACCCTCTCTTGAACGATTCCCATCTGCTCGAGGGCGGTACATACAGATAAAAATGACGAGCAGGAGAGACCTGGCCCCTCATCCACGACGATGAAACCGGCGCCAGCGTGTGAGGCTTCCATCAATCGAGCCTTCAGCTTCGGCGTTAGATCGATGTACCTATCGAACGGGTTGCCTCGCGGCCGCAAGGTAATGATCCCGGTAGTGTACCCATTCTCCAGAAGGGAACCGGCGACGGCCGCTGCGAGAGATGTACCGATGCTCCGGATACCGATTACAAGGTAACCGCTTCGATTTGAGTCTGCAGCCAGTGCTCTGGACAGACTTTTCAGATACATCTCAGGATAGAGGGAGTAGAACGCATAGCCCTCGGTTACCTTGGCGGGGAGCGGCCCTGCGAAGCCCAACGTTGCTGTCTGGCTCACCGCAGACGCTGCCATGTCGAGCAGTTCCGGTAGGCCTCGCGCGACGTTGTCATCCCCAGTTTGCAGCAACTTAACGCTTCTAGATAGACATCGCCCCACCAGCAGCTCCGCCGAGGCAATTTGCTCGGTTTCGAAGACCACGTCGTCTGAAGACGGACACAGATGATCGGCCAACGCCTGATGGGCTTCACCCAGCGCTATCAGAGTGGCTACCAGCTCTGCATGGGTTTCTGTCGCGATCGTATAAAGGGGTTCTGAACCGCTGCGGTATCGCCCAGCGATGGCCACCAGGGTACCGGACGCCTGCGTTGCTGTTTCAGTTAAGCTAATCGGATGAGAGTGGTCAGCGTAAAAAAGCACTCAACCTCCGTACCTTCTGACGATTTCCCAGCAAAAGTAAGAGTATTCCCCTGGATCCTGGGGAGGGCTCGTGTGGTGAGGTTTGATCCCTCGGCTGGGCGGCGTGAAGCACAGCGTGACGGTAAGGTCGAAATGGTTCAGTGTGCTCATCATCCTATCGAACCACCTGGTTGCGTCCGGCCTGTGCCAGTCCGCCCAACTGATCCCCGTGCGAAGCTTCTTAACGCCAAGGCGGGGTAGCCAACGACAAACCAGTTCCAGCGTTTCCTGGTCATCGAAATCGATCCATTGACAGATGCCCATTTCGGGCGGAAAATGCTGTAAAGCTGGCTTGGGCGTCCCGTCGCAGCGGAGCAGGCCGAAGTAGAAGTGGCGATAGTAAGCGCTGCCCTCGCTTTCTTTGTGGCGAGTCACCGCTCCTTTCTGTAACGGAAGGTCCACCAGGGAGTACCAGTGTATCCGTGGAACGAGGGGTATCAGCAGTTCGCATGTACGCTGTAATCCGAAAACCTGGACCTCGTCGGCGCCAAAGCTGGAAGCGCCTACCTCGGTTACCCATACGGGCTTGTCTGCGAGATGCTGCATCTCGACTACTTTTTCCGGCCATTCGTTGATTGGCCAGAGATTCCAGTCGAGCGGGAAGCCGTGCAACGCGAGCACGTCCACCCGTTCCAGCACGCCTTGGCGTCTCATCAGGTCGACAAACCCAGGGTCC
>JBMNNU010000331.1:0-3811 GCA_050942695.1 Chloroflexota bacterium | reverse complement strand
CAAGGGGTCAAGGGTGCGTATTCCCCGGTACCGTAACATAAGTTGTGTACTTTTCAAGGAAAGGAGAAGGGCGTATCCTCCATCAAACCAAAACAACCAAACAAAACTGACGAGAGGAGTACGCCCGATGGCCAAGGTAGCAACCCTGACCGAGAGAACTATCGCCCAAAGGCTAGCAGAAGTCAAGGATGAAGCTGGGATATGGGGAGATATTAGTGAAGAAGTACGGATGATGGTAAAGCGCATTCTTGAGAGCAGCCTTGAAGAGGAATTGACGGTAAGGCTTGGGGCAGCGCCCTACATGCGGAAGGAAGGTCGCCAAGGATACCGTAACGGGGGATACGGGCGGCAACTGGTGACCAGGTGGGGGCTAATCGATATACGGATGCCGCGAGCCAGGGTGAAGATGGAGCCTTCGGGAGTGATAGGGAGATTTAAGCGAAGTGAGCCCGATGTAGAGCAGTTGATCCGAGAGGCATTTCTAAAGGGGGTGTCCACGCGAGAAGTTGGTGGAGTGCTAAAGCCGGTACTTGGGTGGGAGCCTAGTGCGCAAACGGTCTCGCGGATAGCCAAGGGCTTGGACATGGAAGTGAGGCGCTTTCATTGGAGATGGCTTGGGGATGACTATCGATACCTGCTGCTAGACGGGGTTACCATGAAGGTGAAGGGGTCGAGTGGTGTCAAGAAGAAGCTGGTATTGGTGGCTTACGGCATCCGTCCTGATGGGACAAGGCGACTGCTGGATTTCAAGCTGGCACTGGCTGAGAGCCGGGAAGCGTGGGAAGCCTTTCTCGAAGACCTCTATCGGCGAGGATTGGAGGGAAGAAATCTCCTACTGATAATCACAGATGGCTGCCCTGGATTGTCTTACGCCCTGGAGATCGTCTACCCCAAGGTGCTGCACCAGCGCTGCTGGGTGCACAAGCTACGAAACCTAGCCTCCAAGATGCCCAGAAAGCACCAAGCTGACTGCCTTAAGGGGGTTTGCCGGATCTACTCTTCGGATAACCTCAGGCAAGCAGGGCAACGCTTCCGAGCCTGGGAAAAAGAGTGGAGGGGGATCGTGCCTAAAGTGGTCCAATGTCTGGAGCAGGACCTGGATGAGCTCCTCGCCTTCTTCTCTTGTCCTAAGAGTGACTGGAGAATGGTGCGCACCACCAACGCCATCGAAAGGGCCTTCAGGGAAGTCCGTCGTCGCACCAGGCCCATGAGCTCTTTCCAGAACAATGCATCCTGCGAACGGATTATCTATGCCGTCTTTAGCCACTTAAACCAGCACTGGAGGAATGCCCTTCATCCCGAAAGTACACAACTTTCTTGACGGTACCGGTCGACTTGGCAGCCGGAGGCAATTATAGGCCGTGTGTAAAAAGGGGTGTGTTAGGAATCCTCTTGAGAAGAGGGAAGGCCGTAACACACCCCAAGTAACTACAGCAGGTTCAACGGATAGCTACCGTATTTAAGGGCAGCCTCGCGCATCGCGTTGAAGTTGGCCAGAGGAACGTATTCTGTCACCGAGTTAGCCGAACCGACAGCATAACCACCTCCCGGAGCGGCAACCCGAATGCGCTCTCGCACCTCGGCATCTACCTCTTCAGGGGTCCCGAGAGTCAGGGTATAGTTCAGGTCGATGCCGCCAATTAAAGACAACCTGTTACCGTAGTCGCGTTTAACCTGGGCGATATCCATGGCCTTTGGCTCCAGTGGGTGGAGAGTGGTGAAGCCCGCCTCCACGATGTCGTCCAACACCGCATCCAGCTTCCCATCGGAGTGGAAAATGAAGGGCTTACCCACATCTTGCGAAAGCCTGCCCATCTCCCTGTACCAGGGCCAGAGATGTCGACGCAGGAAACGAGGAGATACCATCAAGCCGGTGCCGTATGCGATATCGTCCGGGTGCCACGTAGCGCCGACGACATCCATCCTGATGACGTTTTCGAAGACGCGAAGCTGGATCTTGCCAACCGTCTCCATCACGTCGGCAACAAGATCGGGCTCATCTATCAGCTTCTCACAGAAATTCTGGAACCCCATTAGTCTACTCGCAGTAGCGTAGATGTAGCCGATGGATGCGATCACTTTTGCGCCTGAGGGAAGATACCTCTGTACCTCTTCGAAGGCCGAGTAGTCCATTGCGTCGGGATCGGGCCATCGAATCGACTCGAACTCGGCGCGCCCAGCGATGATGCCGGTACCCTCCTCAGCCCAGCCTCGCTCTCGCTCCTCGTCTTCGATCACGCTGTAGCGACTTTTGACCATCTTGAGTGACGCGCTGAAATCGGTTGGCCCTATTCCCACCTGCACCAGCCCGGTAGCGGTTCGCATCACGGTCCTGAGGCCTATCGCCAGTGGAACGTAGTCGTAACCCGTAGCCATCCAGAACTCCACCTCGTCCTCCAGGGTTCGAGGCGTGCGCCCCAGAATAGCTTTCTTCACATCCCGATCTATATTGGACTCCATGATGGGCACTCGGTCAGGCTCGCCCTGAAGTAGAAGTGTTTTCCTGATACGCTCGAAGTTAGGGCTTGTATTCATCTTTATCACCCTAACCCGCTGCCGTCCAGGCTTTTGCCAGCTCAGCGGCGCTCGCCGAGTCCACACCGTAGCCGTCGGCACCGATCTCGTTGGCGAAGCTCTGCGTCACAGGAGCGCCGCCGACCATCACCTTGACCTGGTCGCGCAGGCCCGCCGACTCTAAAGCCTGGACGACCTTGCCCATCTGAAGCATGGTGGTGGTGAGTAAGGCGCTCATCCCCAGGACCTGAGGCTTGACCTCTCTCACCAACTCTACGAACTTATCCGCCGGCACGTCGTACCCCAGGTCGATCACATCGAAGCCCGCGCCCTCCAGCATCATGGCCACCAGGTTCTTGCCGATATCGTGCAAGTCCCCTTTTACAGTGCCCAGCACGACCTTGCCCCTAGATCTCCCTGTTCCCGATTGAACGATCAAGGGCTTAAGAATCTCAGCCGACGCCTTCATCGTCTTGGCCGCCACCAGCACCTCTGGTATGTAGTACTCGTTTCGCTGCATCCTCCTCCCTACCTCCTCCATCGCAGGGGCTAGGGATTCGGAAAACAGCGTATCCGGCAGCACACCATTCGCCACGGCCTCACGGGTCAGTTGAGTTGCTCTCGAAAGCTGGCCATCTATAACAGCCTCTTTTAGATCATCTATGACGGACATAAATCGCTCCTAGAAAAATATCGGATTAATAGCAGCCTGCTCAGTCGAGCTCTTTGATCAGTTGGTCGACCCGCTTCTCCTCCGCCTGGAGATACTTATCGTACTCGGCGCTATCCATGTAGAGGGTGGGGAGACCTGAAGAAGCCATCTTGTCCTGGTAGTCCTTCATACCATCTATCTTTTTAACAGTATCCGACAGGATCTTGATCACTTCGGGCGGAGTACCGGCCGGGGCAACCAATCCTCGGGCTACCGCAGTAACCAGATCCACTCCTTGCTCCTTGAGGGTAGGGACGTCGGGAAGCAAGGGCGATCGCTTCTCTGAAGTGATGGCCAGCACACGGAACTTCCCGGACTTGTATCCGCTCATGGCATCCCCGATGTTGCCCACGAGCACCTGGACGTGCCCGCCGTGAAGCGCGGTCTGAGCGGCTCCACCACCATCAAAGTGGGTCATGTTGAATTTAATGTCGGCTTTTTTCTGCAACGATAGAACGGACATGTGGTCGTCACTCATCAATCCGCCATCGCCGGTGGTGATCCCCTCAGGTTTCTCCTTAGCGGCTTTTATCAGATCGGCGAGGGTCTGATAAGGGCTGTCGACCAGCACCGAGTAGGTGTTTG
>JBMNNU010000366.1:0-3333 GCA_050942695.1 Chloroflexota bacterium | reverse complement strand
GCAATAGGGGCGAAGCTGGTCCGGTTGTAGGTGGTGTTTCGCTGGGGATCAAGATACGTCGACTCGGTGTTGGGCGAGCTGAAGAATGTCAGGGTGTAGCCATCGGGCTTGGCGTTGGCCACCTCCGTCCACCCGATCTGCCCGGTGGCTCCGGGCTTGTTCACCACCTGCACAGGCTGGCCTAATTCCTTCTCCATGTAGCCAGCCAGAACCCTGGCTCCGACGTCCAGTCCTCCACCCGCCGCAAAGGGAACAATCACGGTAATGGGGCGGGTCGGCCAGTCGGCCTTGGCTTGAGTGGGTTGAGCAACAGGGGCCTTGGTGGGAGCGGCAGCAGTAGCAGTCGGTTGCGTCGCGGCGGGGGCTGCAGCCTTGGTTGGGGCTGCCGTAGGGGTGGGTGCCGCTGGTTGAGAGCAGGCTGCTAACAGCAGCGCGGTCGAGAGCGCAGCCGTCGGGAGTAGGAGCGAGACTACACTTCTAAGACTAACCATATCAGATTCTCCTTTTTTGTTATTATGACCACGTGGTCATGTTCACGTGGTCATATTGAATGAACAAGTTGCTCTTGTCAATAGGGTACTATTCCGGTTTAGAATCTCTCCGGAGGGTTTGCATGCCGACTACCATCAAAGATATCGCCGCCCGGCTAGGTATATCGCATATCACTGTCTCAAGGGCCCTTCGAGGCTTCCCTTACGTGAACGAGGAGCTACGACGCAGGATCCACGAGACCGCGCGGGAGATGAACTACCGCCCCAACGCGCTGGCCCGCGGCCTTAAGGGAATGCGCACCCAGTTGGTGGGACTGATTATCCCCGACCTATTGAACGACTTCTACGCCTCGGTTGCGACCCTCCTACAGGCCACCCTCTCCAGGGAGGGCTACCGGGTGTTGCTGGGCGTCAGCGGCAACGATCCCGCATGCGAGCTGGACTACCTCCACGCCATGAGAGAGGAGCGGGTAGAGGGGGTCATCTGGGCGCCCTGGAGCTGGCATCCGGAAATCGTCAAAGAGTACCAAACCGTGAGAGTCCCGCTGATCCAGTTTGGCCGCCGGGTCTCAGACCAGCTCGACGCCGTTCTGCCCGACGACGAGAGGGGGGCTGAGGAGGCCACTAAGCACCTCATGCAACTGGGCCACCGTCGGATCGGGCTGATCGTCGGACCTACGGAGCTGAGCAGCGGCGCTTCGCGTCTCTCAGGGTTTCAACGAGCCCTACAGGCAGGCGGAATCGCACTCGACGATTCGCTGATAAAGATAGGCCGATTCGACCGTCGTTGGGGCAGGGAGGCTGCTCAGGAGCTGCTCGACCTACCATCGCCCCCCACTGCCATCCTCGCCGCCAGCAGCGAGCTGCTGATCGGGGCGTTGCAGGTTCTGGACGCCCGCCGCGTGGCGGTTCCCGACAGGATGTCCCTCGTCGGATTCAGCAACCCGGATTGGTACAGTCTCTGGCGCCCACCCATCACGACGATGGCCTTCTCCACAGAGGAGGCAGCTTCGCTCGCCGTCGACACCATTCTCGACCAGATCCGGGAACGCCAATCTGGTAACCATGCCAATCCCTGTACCGTCCGTTACCGACTCCAGCTACTGATCCGGGGCTCCACCGCCTCGCCACCCCCAGCGCCATCGCCTTTTAAAGGGAGTTAAAGGGAGCACGCCGTAGATCGACACTATGGGGCTGGAGCGTAACGCTCCAGCCCCATAAGCACCGCGCGAAAGCCATCTATCCTTCCATAGCCGAATCGACAGCGGAGAGTCTGGCAAGCTGCCCTTGCATCTGGGAGGAGCGCTGCCAATCGTCCTTTCGGCGCATCATCACGACCTCGGTCTCCTTGTCGATGTTGAACCGGCTCACCAAGTTCTGAAGCTCGCTGGCCATCCTGGAGAGATCCTCGGCCTGAGCCACCATCTCCTCCACCTGCGCGCTCATCTCTTCCGTCGAGGCGCTCACCTCCTCAGCGGATGCGCTGGTTTCCTCAGACACAGCAGCCACCTTCTCTGTCATTTCCATAACCTGCTGGCTGGATGCGGCCATCTCCTCCGTAGCCGCTGTGGACTCCTCCACCACCGCAGAGACGGAACCCATCTGTTCGGTCACTTCCTTGGCGATCGCCTCCATCTGCTGAGTGGCCGCCACGATCCTGCCTATCCGCTCCACTGCAACCTGGATCTCTTCGAGTATGTTGCCCAGCGCGACCCCCGATTCCTCGGCCAGTTCGGCGCCCTGCTCAACCTCCTTGGCGCCCCGATCCATGGCCGATACAGCCTCCTGCGTGCCCTTCTGCACCTGAGCGATCAGCCCCGCGATCTCCTTTGTAGATTTGCTCGAACGCTCCGCCAGTTTGCGCACCTCGTCGGCAACCACCGCGAAACCGCGGCCATGCTCCCCTGCCCTAGCCGCCTCGATCGCAGCGTTGAGGGCCAGCAAATTGGTCTGCTCCGCGATGTCGTCAATGGTCTCAACGATGGAGCCGATCTGCTCGGAGTACGATCCCAGCTCGGAAACCTTGACAGCGACTGTCGACGTGCTGTCTTTGATAGCGGCCATGCCGTGGACGGTTCTCTTCACCGTGTCCGCGCCGGAAGCGGCCACGTCCTGAACCTTCTGAGCTACGACGGAGACTTCTTCGGTCGCCGTGGCTGTTTGATCGATAGATGCGTTGAGCTGAGATACCGAGGAGGACATCTTCTGGATGGCGGATGCCTGCTCCTGGGCGCCCTTGGCGATCTGATCGATAGCTCGAGCCAACTGCTCTACTGAGGCGTTGGTCTCCTGGATCGCCCCGGATTGCTCCTGAGTTCCGCTCGCTACCTGCTGTATCGTGGTGGTTATCTGCTGGGTAGCGGCACCTGCCTGGGCTGAAGCTGAGGAAAGCTGGTGGCTGGCATCGTTCAGCCTGGTGGAGGATGCAACCACGCCACTTACCATCTCCTTGAGGTTGTCGCTCATCTGCTGGAAGGCTATACCCAGCTCGTCCTTCGCCGAGTTCGGTTCGATATGCTGAGTCAGATCGCCCTCGGCTATAGCCTTGGCGTGGTCGGCCATGCCTTGCATGTATCTGATGATCTCGGTCAAACCCCTTCCGATCGCTCCCATCTCATCGCTGCGGTTTCGGATCGAATTCTTGGTGCGCTCGTCCATATCCCGGTTGAGGTCCCCCACCGCGACCCGGTCGACCACGGTCAGGATTAGCCCCACCATCCGCGCGATATCTCGGCCGATGAACAGTGCGATCCCTAAGCCGAGGACAATTGCCACTGCCAGAATTATCAATATAGTCGTGCTCGCTTGTGCCGCGGTTTGGTGAGACTCTTCGTCCACCTTC
>JBMNNU010000165.1:0-7167 GCA_050942695.1 Chloroflexota bacterium | reverse complement strand
CCTCATGTCGGCCTAATCAGATACTGGCGATATCGCTGCGCCACCCGGTGCTCGATCGTGTAAGGTGGGAGTCGGTGCTCCAGGTGGTTCTGGAGAGGCTGGTTACGCCGGTTGGACTGCGCTCTCTAGCGCCGTCCGATCCAGAGTATAAGCGGAAGTACTTCGGGGACAGACGCGCGCGTGATGCTGCCTACCATCAGGGCACGGTGTGGGCCTGGCTAATCGGCCCTTTCATCGATGCCTGGCTGAAGCTGTATCCAGAAGACCGTGTAGGGGCGAGGCGGTTCCTGGAGGGCTTCAAGGCTCACCTTGCGGAGGCGGGAGTGGGCAGCATCAGCGAGGTGTTTGACGCCGATAAACCCTTTATCCCACGGGCCTGCATCGCCCAGGCTTGGAGCGTGGCTGAGGTTCTAAGGTGTTGGCTCAAGACTTCCGAAGGAGATCATTGACTGGTGGCGGAGCAACCGCCCCGCCGCCAGTTACCCATCTACTTAGGCAGCCTATCCACGATCAGGCCGAAGTGCTGCTGCCGCGGTAACACCAGGAATACAGCGTTGACCTCCCTCTCCTTCTGGTTGAAGACGGTGTCGATAACAAACACATCTTCGCTTTCCATGCCCAGTTGAGCCAGCACCGTATCGAGAACGGCACCGCTCATATCCACCATTACGGTGGGTGGCGATGGGGCGAGTGCGAGATCGGATGCATCGGCTAAGGCTCCCAGGAAAGATGACCCAACGATGTTCCCTACTTCTCCCAGGGCTGATTTGGCCATTTCCGACAGCGTATTGTCGGGATTGGGTGGTTCCTCAAGCATCATGGAAGCGAGCCGGCAAGCATCGTGAAGAGGAAGCATCAGCACCATGTGGCCGTTTATCTCGCCGGTGATCATCAGATAGACCCCTGTAACGACTACATCCGGCCCACCCACGAGCTCCGGTACTTTGGAGAGAAGCACCCTCCGTACCTGCGCTGCTTTGGCCTCCGTCTCTACTCCGGTCATCTCGCTAAGGCCACGGCTGGCCTGTTGAAAGCCAATATCCGCTATCACACATACCGATCTCAGAATATCGCTCAGACGCCGGCCTCGAGATACGACCCGCCGATCCTCACTGCTCGCGCGGTTGACCGTTACGTTGCTTTCTCTGTCCATCTTCCCTCCTGATAACTGCTTGCGCAGTTACGAATGGTGGTCGTTGGCCATGCCCTAGATATCCGGAATAATCGACCTGTAATCGCCGTTCAAGGTGTTGAGATTGTACCCAGTCAGCGCGGATAGGGTCGTCTCGAAGTCCTCCCCGGCGGCTGTCCTCTGGAGTACCTGGAGAGGCGGCATGCCTCCGGCCTTTTGGGTGAGATATTTGACCGCAAGATAGGATACTCCGTAGGCGGTTTCCAGGTTTTCTGAGCTCGAGGTGATCACAGTCGACCAGGAGCTCGTCAGAGTGTGTAGGTCGGGTAGCTTGCCATCTTTTTTCGCTTTGGCAGCGTAGTCGACGATGCTTTGTTCGGCGGATGTACCGTATACTTTGTCATAGGTTATCCACTGAGCGAACCCCTCTCGGAACCAGTGGGGTCCGGCGTCGCCCGTCAACTCCATCATCATAAGGTAGGCGTACTCGTGAAGGAATGTAGCCTTCGTTGTCGCCTCCCAGTCGTCCTCGCCCCAACGATAGTTGACGTGCATCAAAATAGCCCAGCCGCCGGTCCTGCGATCGGGTCCCCTGGCTGCGATGTTTGTTGAAGCTACCCTCTCCATGTCCCACCAGCTCAGGTTGCTCCCTAGAATCTCGTTCATGCCTGAGGCCAGGCGATAACCATCGTAGTACAGGTAAACGGTCGTGGGGCGATGAGGCCTCCAACCCCAGACCCTTGCCCATTCGTTGTCGATCTCGGCGGCGAAGTTTTTAACCGTTACACCCAACCCAGCCGAATCGGCGTCCATCGCTATGACGTCGGGGGAGTAGGTTTGGGATGATGAAGGTACTGGGGTAGGCGGCAGCGGAGCTGGAGGCGGCGCGGGAACCGGAGTTGCAGTCGGCGCCGAGGTCGGTGCCGGCGCAGGCGGCAGTTGAGCGATCGGGGTTGGTCCAGGAGGGACGTTTTCCCATGGATACAGTTCCGTGTTGAGCCGGCTTTGGAGCCCGTATGGGCCTAGAATCCATGTGATGTGACCATTGGTAAATGCCGTCCACCGGTCGGATTTGCGCCACACCATCAAGCCTGTGGTTGTTCTTTGGGTAGAGTCTCCTGTTGCGCTGTATTGCTCGTTCTCTAACGGCTGGCCGACAATGTCGGGGATCTGATCCGCGAGAGCTTTGAAGCCCAACTTGAATTCGGGATTTGATTGGGCCATAACGCTGTTCGAGATGCACAATACAGCCAATATGGCCACGATTGCACCTACAGCCAGTTGTTTCATTGAATGCTGCCTCCCTCCATTTTCTTGACGTGCAACCGGCCCTGAATTTTGGCTAGCAGACCAGGTAGGGGTAATTTTTCCATTTCTCGCCGCGGGCAGGTTGAGGCTGGAACAACCGCTTTCCAGGGGTTTTCAGTATAGCCTTTAATTACTTCTACGTATACCCCCCGGAGATAGCAGTTTGCCAGGAAATCACTCTGTTTATCGTGTTATTGGCCACTGCATGGGTAAGTAGAATATTGGGGACTATTCAATGTGGTTAGAGTGGTGCCTCATGCGGGGGTCCTGCAGGTCCCTTAGGGCATCGCCCAGCAAGTTGAATCCCACAACCGCTAGCGTCGTAGCCAAACCAGGGAAGAAACCCAACCACCAGGCAGAGTCCAGGTAGTTCCGCCCCGCGGCCAGAAGAGCCCCCCACTCGGGGAGAGGCGGCTGCGCTCCCAGACCGATGAAGCTGAGGCTGCTCCCGGTCAGCAGCATGGTTCCCAACCGCGACGAGCTGAGCACGATAACTGGCGAGAGGATGTTTGGCAGTACATGCTTTAGGATTATCCTGCCATCCGTTGCACCCAACGCGACGGCGGCTTCCGTGAAGGGCATGCAGCGAACGCCGATAACGGCATTCCGTACCAACCGGTAGAAAGCGGGTATGCCCATCAGCCCAAGCGCCAGGATGAGGTTCTCAAGAGATACTCCCAGCCTCGCTACTATGACCACGGCTACCAGCACCCCGGGGAGCGCCAGCCACCCGTCCATGATCCTAGAGAGCAATTGGTCGATCCATCCGGAGTAGTATCCTGCCAAACTGCCCAGCGTTGACCCGATCAGTAGAGAGATCGCCACGCTAAAGAAAGATGTCTGGGCAGCGATGTGCGCGCCCCAGGCTACCCGGGTGAGGAGGTCTCTGCCTAAAGGATCGGTTCCGAAGGGATGAGTCAGGCTGGGAGGAAGCAACCTTGCGTTTGCTATCACCTGATCGGGAGCGTAGGGAGAGACGAGAGGGACGAGTAAGCCCATGAGGGCTACCACACCTATCATGGTAGCTCCAAGTATAAAGGCTGGGGAGTAACGTAGTGTTGTAGCTACAGCACGACCCCGGCTGCGATATGAACTGTAATCACACCGAGGAGCCGCCCTCTCATCATCCTTCCGGTACCAGGATAGCCGCAGCGACCTTAGACTCATAGCGCCTCGTGGCGGACGCGAGGATCGAGCTGGCAGTGCAGTAGATCTACCACAAGGTTAATAGCCAGACAGATCGGCACAATCAGCAGCACCGCCCCCATAACGACCGGGATATCCCGGTCGAAGATCGCTTGTACGGTCAAGCGCCCGAGGCCGGGCCAAGCGAAGATGGTCTCTACTACGAATGCACCACCCACCAGGTGGCTGAGGTTCAACCCCAGCATGGTCAGTGTAGGCACCAGGCTGTTCGGCAATACGTGGCGGATCAGCACGTGATCCGGTGCAAGCCCTTTTGATCGGGCCGTGCGGACGAAATCGGATTCCATCGCGTCCAGCACGCTGGCGCGTATCAGACGGGCTATCACTGCAGCGCCTGGCAGGGCGAGCGTAATGGCGGGCAACACCATGTGGGCCGGTGTGCCCCATCCAAAAACCGGCAGCCAGTTAAGGCGGAGAGAGAACAGCATAACCAGCAATAATGCGACCCAGTAGGGCGGAATTGCCAGCCCTAGTACCGTACCGCCGATTGCTAAGACATCCAGGCGGCTACCCGGCCTGGAGGAAGCCACTAACCCCACGACACACCCCACCAGAATCGCCAGCAGCATGGCTACGAGGGCAAGGCTCAGCGTGGGAGGTGTGCGCTCCAGCAGAAGGTCGCCAACGTTGCGGCCGCTCACCAAAGACCTACCCAGATCTCCTCTGGTGAGCGCAGCCGCCATGTAGTTGCAGTACCTTTCCGGAAGCGGAACGTCCAATTGCATCTGGCTGCGCAGGGCCTCTATCTGTTCAGCGGACGCGTTCTCACCGATGAGCGCTTCGGCTGCGTCCCCTGGGGCAAAGGTCAGAGCCACGTAAGCGACGAAACTCACCGCTAGAGCTGTAATGCCAGCGGCGATTATTCTGCGAAAAAGGTATCTGGACACTGTGTTGACTCGCTACCACCTATCAAATGCAATCTCGACCATAAGCTCTGCTTAGTTACTTCCCCTCCAGAGTAACGTCGTTGACCAGCATCCGCCCCATGGCGCCGATAGCAACACCTTTGACCCTGTTTCTGAAGACCATCACCTCAGTAGGATGGTAAAGAGGCTGCCAGGGCGCGTCGGCCAGGATTATCTTCTGGGCTTCCTTGTAGATCTCGCTTCGTTTCGCGGGGTCCTGTTCATACAGCCCCTGTTCGAGCAGAGCGTCTGCCGTGGGGTTAGAGTAGAAAACCCGGTTGGTCTGTCGCAGGCGGCTCGACGACAGATATATGTTCAGGGCGTTGGGGTCGTTCCAATCGTACCTCCAGAGAAGGAGGTCGAAAGCCCCTTCGTTCGTCGCTTTCATCACCGCGGCTGAGTCCAGTTGCTGAATCTCGATCGGCACCCCTATCGCCTTAAACTGACTTTGCAGCAACGTGGCGATAGCTTCGTTAGGAGCTCGAGTCGAGGTCAACAACCTGCCCGACAGCTTCTTACCGTCCCTTTCCCAGCACCCGTCGGACGACTGTTGGAAGCCGCTTTCTTGCAGGAGCGCCTTTGCCTTTTCTGGATCGTAGCTCTGGCCATAGGCTTTGAGCCCGGGATCGTACCCTAAAAAGGAGGGGGGTAGGAGGGTATCGGCTACGGTGCCTAGTCCGGCAAGAGCAATTTTTACTATCTCATCCTTGTTCACTGCGTAAGATAGCGCCTGCCTGACCTTGATTTCATCGAACGGGGGTTTGGCGCAGTTGTATCCCAGATACACCAAGGCGTCGATTCCGGCCGGCTCAGTCTTCAGCCCCTGTTCTTTTTCAAGCGCTGCGACCTGGCCTGGGTCGTTCACGAAGATAACGTCCACGTCACCTGCGCGGATAGCGGACATCTGGGTTCCAGCATCCGGGACCACCTTGAACACCAGTTTGTCGATGTGCACCGGCCCACGGTTCCGAATCTCTGGGGGCGCCCATCGGTACTCTGGGTTGCGAAGAAGGGTGATGCTAACCCCCCGTTGCCACTCTCCCAATTTGAATGGGCCTGTTCCCACCGGTTTTAAGCCCGCCTCGTCACCTGCGGCTTCCACTGCAGATGGGCTCATAATACCGGCATAGGGCATCGCTATTGTGCTCAAAAAGGATGCAGTCGGTGTCTCGAAGCTGAAGCGTACGGTCATTTCGTCCAGCGCTTCTACGCTGCCGATCTCCATGATGCTGCCAGCGATAGGCGATTTTTGGCCTGTAGCTTTGAATCGCTGGAAGGTAAACACTACGGCTGACGCATTGAGGGGCGAGCCGTCGTGGAACTTGATCCCGCTCTTCAGCTTGATATCGATACTCTTTCCATCGGGCGATGTCTGCCAGCTCTCAGCTAGGATGCCTACGTAATTGCCATCGAGCTGTCGCGTGACCAGGGTATCGAAGATGTATGGGGTTATCAGGCTAAGACCCGAGCTGGCTGGCCCCTGAGGATCGATGGTCGGTGGCTCGGAGGCTACAGCTCGGGTTAAGGTACCACCTGTTTCACTATCGGAGGTTTGAGTCGCGGAGCATCCCGTGACCCCTACTAATAGCACTATTGCTAATAAAAAAATAACCTTGGGAATGATAACAGCAATCTTAATGTCACGCCTGATACTTCTGAGTGGTCTTACATCTAGCATGCTTGTTTTCATTTACACCTGTTCTCGTAAGCGTTAACTACCCCTGCCTGCACTTCGCTCAGCAGCTTTTCTATCCTTCTGAGCAAACGAACACTGGATTCCGAACGCATATCCACTGTCTTGGGAAGGCGAAGCAAGGCCACCTCGATCATGGTCGTTCTGAAAAAGCTGATTGCCTGCAGCAGATCTACCAACGATTGCCCCTGGCTGATGCCCTTCTGCCCATGTAGCTGTCCGTTGAGCCGCGCCTCCGACAACAGCTCCGGGCTTTCCTCGGGTTGGGCTATATACTGGAGTATCAGCCCCATCAACTGCCTCCCCAGGTAACGATAACTCTCCCGATCGGACTCCCCGTAGGCGGTAACCCAGTGTTGCTTGGGTATCTCCAGGCGAGTTTGCGCGATGGCTGTCGCGATCAGGCCCGGCTCCGGACTCGACTGCGCTCGATTTCGGCTGCGCTCGCGTTCGAAACGCTCGATGTCCGCTACCCTGAAGCGGCGATGGCCTCCCGGTGTTAGGAACAGGTTGATAGCGCCTCTATCTGCCCATCGCCGGAGCGTTGTTGGATGTACCCCCAATCGCTCGCTAGCCTGTTCCAAGGATAACCATTCAACTGCAGCGGGCACCTGTTTCAGCGCTGCCATTCCTCCTTTACGGGTTTTCAGATAGATGCGTTCTCACCGTGATCGCCGGAAGACTGGGGGCAGAATCCCCCCAATCCCCCCCAAACCGGACCTCGCTTATATATGCAAAACTATGTAAAGCTATGCAATTCTACGCTTATTGCGAGATGCCGGTCAAGAGGCCGTATTCCCCCTTAATCCGCAGATTCCCCCCCCCGTACATCACCTGGTGGGTGATGTGGGATAGTGAGAAGGAAAGGCCTTGGTTTCTGTGGGATGCGACTTCTGGGTAATCTCGGTACACTGATTGGGGAG
>JBMNNU010000164.1:0-7168 GCA_050942695.1 Chloroflexota bacterium | reverse complement strand
GCTAGCATGAACTGCATGCAGTCCAGATATCGTGCAGGGTTCCCGAGGTTTCGGGCCAGGTTCACACACCCGATCCATTGAGCCCCAGGCGCTACACCGATGCCGTTTCTTCCCACCGCTGAGCCGAGGGTGAAGGTGCCGTGGCCGTTGATATCCGTGGGCGAGGTGGTGCCGTTCCAAGGGTCCAGCCAGTGGTAATCGTTCTGGTTGCTCTGGCCACGGTAGCCGCCCTGGAGATCGGGGTGGCTACCCTGAACTCCGGAATCTGATTGCCCCACTACGATACCTGCGCCAGTGACCCCCAGTTCGCTCCACACCCGGTCTGCGCCGATAGCAGCAACGCTCCAGGCCGGGCCAGTCGGTGGGCTTTCGCTTCCAGTGCTGGCCGATGGCGGCTCGGGAAGCGGACGCAGTCGAGGACTGTCCAGCACACGGTCTACCTCCGGCTGGAGCGAGAGGTACAGCCGAGCTATAGGACCTGCGTCTACCTCCAGGGCGTTTACGAGGTAGTATGGCCGGTAGCCGATCCCGAAGCGGTCCAACACGCCACGCACCCTCGACTGGCTGGCCTCCGCGTTGTTGACGAGGGTTTCATAGACGTACCGTGTCCGCTGGTCGCGATCGGCGATAGAGTAAGCCTGGGTCAAATCCGGCTGGTCTCTCAGGATGACGAAAAGCTGTTCTCCATAGAAGCCTGGTTGCCCGACCAGGAAGTAAACCAGCAGGGCTGCGACCCAACCAGGCGCAGCTAAAGCGGTGAGCATTCGTGGAGGAGGCAGAGTTGCCCAACGCAAGCGGATGATTATCATAACCAGGCTCACCAGCAGTGCCAGGAGCGCAGATATCGCTGTGGCACGCGCCGCCCATCCTGGGATGTCGTCCATGCCCAACAGCAGCGTCAGTTCGTCGGGATCGAAGAAGAGCAATGGTGCGGCGGCGACTAACCCGAGCAGGGCGGCCAGCGGCAGCCACGCATGGCCGTAGGGTCTTTCAGGTGTAGCTACATAGAGAGCAAACGCCATCGCGGCGAAGCCTAGTAGCGGAATTGCGCCCAGCAGCAGCAGTTGAGAGCCTCCGAAGCCGAAGCCAGCAGCCAGGATGGCCAATGCAACTACGGTTGAAAGCCCGCCGAAAGCGGTGTCTCTGCCGATGCCTCTGGAGTGAGCTACCAGGGGGGCGACTAGGAAACCGTCTAGCAGCAACCCCGCCAGCATCCCCAGGCTCAACCCTGCCAGCAGGTTCAGCAAGCTGTCCAACGGGGAGCCCAGGGCTCCCAGGGCCAACCAGGGCAGCAGGAGGATGGGAACGATGGCTATCGCTGCCACTGTTACTGGCCACGATAGTTCGGCGCCGTGGCCGCGACGCCGCGCAAGGAGGGCGAGGATGGCGACCAGGGACAGGCTCACCCCGATCTGAGCCGCGGCCGCGGCTTGCGTCTGGGTTTCCGGCACGAAGCGGACGAGACCAAGAGGGAAGAGCGCAAGGGAAGCCAGAGTCCAGGATCGATATGCCGCTCGCCTACCCGGCGAACGGGTAAAGATCGCCAGTGGGGCTACCACAAATAGCAGGATCAGACCGTTGACCCAAGTGATGATCACCCTGGTGAGAGGCGAAAATGGCTGGTCGATGGTAAGCAGTATCTGACCCACCAGCCAACCGCCTGCCTGTATACCAAAACTGAACAGCAGCACCCAGAGCGTAGCTGCAAAGAATACTAAGTATCCAAGGCAGCCACCAGGCTGCTGCCGCCTAACAGGAACATCACGATCTATCGTCTCCATGGGCAATAGGATACACCAAACGAGCCGCTTTTGCTGGATTTGCGCTGGCATCAGACGCTGTTCCCACCGCCTTGTCATTTCTGAGTCATTAAAAAATTATTTCGGCGGCTTTTTTACGTGGCGCGGTGGCTCGTTAACTCTTGCTATCGATCAACCGGAGGGGTAAACTCCAATAGGCGCTGACCTGTTCAATCTCCAAGCGATTAGTTCGCAGTGGGGGAAAAACGGGTTTTAGTGCACACTCCTCTGTCTCGATTTCGTTGGACCGGCTTGAGTCGGTGAGGGCTCTACGAGGAGCCAATCGCGTTCGCTAACTGACGCTGGACTCCCGTTCCAAGGAAGTTGCTCGCCTCCTCAACAGCGTGGATTTGCTGATGAGGGCGTCTTGTGGCGCGGGAAGGCTGAGGTCAACAGCCTGGAATGGTGGTCGATAGTAACGCCAGGTTAGCGGCGTCAAGCCGCTGCATCTATTCGCGGAGGTAGTACTTGACATAATATTTCGCATATGAGATTCTGTCCGCGTTTCTCATTCTAAGATTGAGGCGCTTTTCAGCGCCACGTTAACGAGAACTGGAGGAGTGGCTGTGGCAAACCAATCAGTCGTCCTGGACAAACCCAGGAACGCAGGCATCGCTCCCGATAATCGGGGCTGGCTTGACAACTTTTTTAAAATTAGTGAAAGCGGCAGCGCCGTCGGTACAGAGGTGGTAGCGGGCATCACTACCTTCATGGTGATGGCCTACATCATCTTCGTCAACCCCGCGATACTCTCCTTTTCTGGTATCGAGGGGCTAGAGGGGCTGGGTCCTTCTTTCTCGGCCGTCATGGCAGCCACCTGCCTCGTGGCAGGCGTCATGACCATCCTCATGGGCCTTTACACCAACTACCCCTTCGCGCTGGCCCCAGGTATGGGGTTGAATGCGGGTGTCGCATTCCAACTGATCGTTGGAATGAAGCTTCCATGGCAGGCGGCCATGGGCGTCATCTTCATGGAAGGTATCATCATAACCCTGCTCGTGGTGACCGGACTCCGCGAGGCTATCATGAATGCCATTCCGATGACTCTCAAGAAGTCGATCGGGGTTGGTATTGGTCTTTTCATCTTCTTTATCGGCCTCGTCGATGGCGAACTGATCAAATGGGGATCTAAAGATATCGGTACTCCAGTAGCACTCGGTGACCTGACGACCGGCCCGGTATTGGTCGCCGTGCTCGGCCTGTTCGTCACCATCTGGCTGATGGCAAAGAAGGTTCGCGGTTCGCTGTTGATCGGCATAATCACTAGCACCATCGCAGCTATCATTATCAACTACGCCAGCGGCTTAACCGCGTTCACTTCACCAGGAGTGGCCGTAATCCCATCCTCCGTGATCGCTCTTCCGGACCTCTCCATAATCGGGCAGGGGATCAACTTCGAGATCTTCGCCAAAGTCGGAGTTATCACCGCCGCTTTAACGATATTCTCACTCATGCTCTCCGACTTTTTCGATACCATGGGTACAGTAATCGGGATCAGCAGCGAGGTTGGATGGCTCGATAAGAACGGACATTTGCCGCGCCTCAATCGAGTGCTGCTTGTGGACTCCGTGGCTGCCATTGCTGGCGGCGCTGCCGGCACAAGCTCGGCCACAACCTATGTAGAGAGCGCTGCGGGGGTGGGCGAGGGAGGCCGTACAGGCTTGACCGCCGTCGTCGTCGGAGTGCTGTTCCTGCTGGCGATGTTCCTCTCTCCTATCGCCGGGGTCGTGCCTGCTCATGCAACCGCACCGGCATTGATCGTCGTAGGTTTCCTGATGGCTGCGGTCGCTAAGGATATCCCCTTCTCTGATCTGGAGGAAGGGCTGCCTGCGCTGCTCACCATTGCGATTATGCCTTTCACCTACAGCATCACAAATGGTATAGGTGTCGGCTTCATCTCCTACACCTTCATCAAGATAGTTTTGGGCAAGGGTGGAAAGCTTCACTGGGCAATGTACGTCACTTCATTGGCGTTCCTTATCTACTTTGCTCTACCCTGGCTGAGCAAGGCATTTGGAATCTAGGCAGCAATCTGCTAGATAGTGTAGGGGCAACGCATGCGTTGCCCCTACACCCATTTGAGGCAGGGAAGGGATTGTTATGCACGGTTGGATGGGCAAGATTCTTTTCGTGGATCTGGCCACGGGCAACTCACGGGTAGAGCCGCTCGACGAGGAGTTGGCGGAGAGCTACCTGGGAGGTCGGGGGTTGGGGATACGCTATCTCTTCGATCGAGTGCCCGGCAGGGCGGAACCGCTGGGCCCGGAGAATATCCTGGTGTTTGCAGCCGGACCTCTCACCGGAACCCCAGCACCTACGGCAGGGCGCTTCTCGTTGACCACCTTGTCACCTCTCACGGGCACTGCCTTCGATTCTAACTCCGGAGGGCGGTGGGGACCGATGCTCAAAACGACTGGCTTCGACGCCGTCGTCGTCGAGGGAGCAGCGGATCGACCGGTGGTGCTGGAGATCCAGGACGGTAAAGCCCAGCTCTCCGAAGCCGGAGATTTGTGGGGAGCCACCGTTCCCCAAACGACAGAGTCTCTTGGCGGTAAAGGCAAGAGCGTTGCCTGCATCGGACCTGCCGGGGAGAGGCTGGTGAGATTAGCCGCTATTGTGAACGACGGCACGAGAGCCCTGGCTAGGGGCGGCATAGGCGCCGTCATGGGCTCCAAGAAGCTGAAGGCTGTAGTTGTATCAGGCTCGGCCCGCCCATCTATAGCAGATCCCGAGGGTTTCGAGTTCGTACGCTACGAGGCGGAAAAGCAGCTCAAGGCCAACCCAATTACCGCACGCGGCCTACCCGAGTTCGGAACCGCGGTGCTAATTAATATCCTAAACGAAGCGGCGGCTCTTCCTACCCGTAACTATCAAACGAACCGCTTCGATAGCGCTGAGAAGATATCTGGGGAGGCACTGAAAGATAGCTTCGTCACCGGTAAACGTGGCTGCTGGGGGTGTCCCATCGCCTGTACGCGAAGGACGCAGGTTGGCGAGCTTCAGTGTGAGGGTCCGGAGTACGAAACTCTCTGGGCGCTCGGCGCCGACTGTGAAGTCGCAGATCTGAGGGAAATTGTCCTGGCTAACTATCTGTGCAACGAACTAGGGATCGATACGATTTCGGCTGGGGCTACTATAGCCTGCGCCATGGAGTTGGCGGAGCGAGGGTTGCTGCCGGATGGGCCACGCTTCGGGGATGCTGGCTGTCTTCTTCCCCTGATCAAGGCTATGGCCTATCGCGAGGGGCTGGGTGACGAGCTTGCGGAGGGCTCCGCGAGGCTTGCCGCCCGTTATGGCTCCCCCGAGCTGTCTATGCAGGTGAAGGGGATGGAGATACCGGCCTACGACCCGAGGGCGATGCAGTCTCAGGGTCTGGCCTACGCCACCTCTAACCGGGGGGGATGTCACCTCCGCGCTAACATGATGGGGCCTACCATCCTGGGCTTACCCAAGCTGGTAGACCGACTGAACGGCCGGGGGCAGGCGGGTTTGGCCATCGAGATCCAGAACCTCAACGCAGTGCTGGACAGCTTGGTGCTATGCAAGTTCGGCCACATGGGGCTGGGGGAAGACCACTACGCTCGGCTCCTCTCAACTGTTACCGGCCACTTCTACAGCGAAGCCGATATGCTGAAGGTTGGAGAGCGGATCTGGAACCTGGAGCGGCTGTACAACCTGCGCCGAGGCTTCACTGCACGGGACGACACCCTGCCGCGGAGATTGCTGGAAGAGCCAGCTTCGGTCGGCCCGGCGAAGGGTCGGGTGGTTGAGCTAGCGCCGATGCTGGAGGAGTACTACCGCTTCCGAGGTTGGACACGGGATGGGGTGCCTACGGAGCGAAAGCTAGCCGACCTGGGGTTGGTTGCAGACGGAGCGGAGGTACGGACGTGTTAAGAGAGTTCCAGATTGTTGGTTCGGATCTCTTCTACTCAGGACTCACAAGCTCTCATGGTGGCAACCTCAGCGTGCGGCTGGGAGACCGGTTGGTTATCACCCGGCGTGGGTCGATGCTGGCTCACCTTGAGGAGTACGACCTGATAGAGACCGGGGTGTGGGAGAACGATAGTGGAGTGATGCTGGCATCGAGCGAGCTGGTTGTGCATCGCGCCATCTACCAGAATAGTTGGGGGCTGGCAATAGTCCACTGCCACCCGCCCCATGCGGTGGCGCTGAGCCTGCTCCACGATGAGATAATCCCGGTGGATTCTGAAGGCTCCTACCTGTTGCACCGGGTGCCGGTGGTGCAGACTGAGCTGACTATCGGGTCGACCCAAATGGCGGAGATACTCTCGGAGTCGCTGAAAGAGCACAAGATCGTGATGCTTCGCGGGCACGGATGCTTCGCAATCGGCCACATGCTGGAGGAGGCTTTCCAGTGGTGCTCATCTCTTGAAGCGTCGGCGTCAATCATTTGCCACCTCCACGGTCTTGGCGGAGAGGTGATAGACTACCGCAAGGGGGCAGATCGTTACGGCAGGTGGTGAGCCTGTGGAACCCGGTTTGCGATAGAATACTGATCAGACACCGGTTTGAGAGCCCAGGGGCCAAACGATCTAATATGACCTAGTGGCGGGCTGGCCCGATCCGACCGATCAGTCCGATCCGACCTATCCGACGGATTAGATATACCGGCAACCTGCTAGAAGGATCAAAGTGTTCGACGTAGAGAGCATTAGGCGAGATTTTCCGATATTGCAGCGACAGGTCAAGGGTAAACCTTTGGTGTATCTGGACAGCGCTGCTACCTCGCAAAAACCCAGGCAGGTCATCGATGCCGTCGCACGGTTTTACGAGACGTTCAACGCCAACGTACACCGTGGAGCGCACAGCTTGAGCGACGAGGCCACGGATGCCTACGAACAGGTGAGGCTGAAGGTTTCACGTTTCGTGGGAGCAGCCAGCCCGAGTGAGATCATCTTTGTACGCAACGCGACCGAAGCTATCAACCTGGTGGCTTACAGTTGGGCTCGAGAGCGCCTTCAGCAAGGAGACGAGATCCTCTTGAGCGTGATGGAGCACCACAGCAACCTCATCCCATGGCAACAGGTAGCCGCCAAAACCGGTGCGGTATTACGCTTTATACCCCTTAATACCGATGGGACGTTGGACCTAACGGACATAAGCCGGTTGATAAGCGATCGCACTAAACTGGTGGCGGTGAGCCACGTTTCCAACGTCCTGGGAACCATCAACCCGATCCAAGAGTTGGCAGAGCTGGCTCACGATAGAGGTGCGCTGCTGCTGGCAGATGGGGCGCAGAGCGTTCCCCACATCTCGGTGAATGTCGGCAAGTTAGGCTGCGATTTCCTGGCCTTTTCTGGCCATAAGATGCTGGGACCCATGGGTATCGGTGTGCTGTACGCTCGAGC
>JBMNNU010000163.1:0-7184 GCA_050942695.1 Chloroflexota bacterium | reverse complement strand
CCGGGGTATGTGGTCTCAGAGACGGTCACTTGACAAACTTAAAAAAATGGAATAGCCTGATGCACCTTTATTGAACTTAAGATGAACCTCTTAAAACCGAACCAGATACTTACATTCAACATAGAGAGAGTGTGTTCGCCAGGGCTTAGCCGCTGGCGATTTGGATATATCACTACTGAAGCCCCCTGGACCAAGTCGGGCTGGCATGGCTGGCTCTACGGTTGGAAGCTGCGCCTGGTCACCACTGTCGCTACCGTCTGGATACCCTTGGCTGAACACCTTACACCGGCCAATGTCGCCGATAACGAAGAGGCTCCATCTCTCTTGGAGATGCTGCCCAGCAATGTCCGCTTCGTCCTGGGAGACACCCACTACAACGACCCCGAACTACGCCAAATGTGCGACTCCCAGGGTAGGTTCCTGGTCGCCACCAAGCGGGGCAAGTATCCCCTTGCCGACGATGGCGTCGAGGTCCGTCGAATATTCCACCAGTTGCACTCTCGGGCTATTGAGAACTTTAACGTCCAGTTCAGGGCCATATTCGGTTGTTTGGGTCAAGCTCCCACTAAAGGACTCATCCCTGCCAGTCGCTTTGCCTTGGGTGCCGTCTCGGTGTACCAACTATCGTTGCTCCATCGCTTCGAGAATGAAGCCAACCTTCGTGTTGGCCTCAAGCCTCACTTACAGGCGGCATGATATTTTTGGGTCTCATTTATTTGTTTTGTTGGAGGATCGAATGCGTAGCATGCTTTTGACCAGGCCGGCGCGCACCGTGGTAGAGCTTAGCGGTGTCAAGCCCGGCGAACAAGTTCTCGTTCTCACTGATACCGATAAATTCTCTATCGGCCAAGTAATGGCCGCTGTCGCGCACGAGGCCGGTGGCAACGTATGCTTGATGGTAATGCCAGCACAAAAGATGCAGGGCGAGGAACTGCCGCCCGCGGTGGCCGCTGCCATGAAAGCTGTCGACGTGGTGATTGCCATGGTGGCAAAGAATATCGCCCACACGACTGCACGACTGGAGGCGACCAGATCCGGCACCAGAATCATGCTCATGCCCAGGGTCACCGAGGACCGGTTACTGTCGCCGCCAATGGAAGCCGACTTCAAAGCCTTGAGGCCGATAATCCAGGGACTAGCCAAGAGGCTCACGGAGGCCAAGGTTGCCCGGCTCACCAATGCTGCCGGTACCGACATCACCATGAGCCTTGAGGGAAGACGAGGTCGGGCTCTTGACGGGTTCGCCAACACTGAAGATATCGCTGCCCCTCCCGGTGTGGAGGCCAGCATCGCTCCTCTAGAGGGGACAGCCAATGGCGTTGTGGTTGTGGATGGCAGCATCCCCGGTGTGGGATTCATGGAGGGAGAGCACCCCAAGATTGAGGTGCGAGCCGGCAGGCTTGTCTCGGTCACCGGTGGCCCTCTAGCGGTGACCTTCCGCAATCTCTTGGAGGGGTTAAACGACCCCAACGTGTACAGCGTTGCTGAGCTAGGTGTTGGCCTCAACCCTATGTGTAAGTTGCGGGGTGCCCCGGACGATGACGAAGGAGAGTTTGGCAGCGCCCACGTGGCCTTCGGCACCAACAAGTTCATGGGCGGTACCGTGGTGGCTGCGGCCCATTACGACGTCGTCGTGAAGAAGGCAACCCTGGAGTTGGACGGCGTGGTGGTCCTGAAAGACGGCCAGGTGCAGTTCTAGTCTGGAGGGCTGTTCGTGAGAGAAGTTTTGATAATGAGCGCACCAGGCGGCTGTTGGAGTACAATGCTGCCACTCTCTTCAGTGAGAAGGTCATAATTACGATCGACAAGGAGCCCACACATTGAAGCGAGCTGATCAGGTCTCCGGGATAGTGCTGTTGGCGCTGTCCATCTTTGCGTTATATGAGTCAAGCCGCCTGGATATGGCCTACAGGGGAGCGCCAGGCCCCGGTTTCTTTCCCTTCTGGTTGTCGATAGCCATGTGTTTGATCAGTGTGGCTATCATCATTAGCGGATTCCGTCGGCCCGCAAGCTCGGACTCGCGGGTCAAGTGGCCGACCGGCACCGGACTGGTAAGGATACTGGCGGTCTTCGTTGCACTGGTCATCTACGTTTTCCTGATAAGGGTCATAGGTTACATACTCTCCACTGCAGCCCTGATCCTGTGTGTGGCGTGCATGTTGAGACGGTATAGGTGGTACCAGTTGGTAACTGTCAGTCTCCTGACTGCGACGGGGCTATTTGTAGTCTTTCACGTATGGCTCCAGATGCCGTTACCTACAGGTGAACTGATCATTCCTTAGGACCGGAGGCAACAAGTGGACGTACTGAATTATCTGATATCAGGGTTCTCGATCGCCCTCACGCCCACCAATCTGTTGTTCTGCTTCGCGGGCGTTCTGGTCGGTACCCTGGTAGGTGTGCTTCCGGGTATCGGCGCGACGGTTAGCATTGCCATATTAACCCCCATCAGTATCGGCCTCGGGCCGACAACAGCCATCATAATGCTGGCCGGTATTTATTTCGGCGCGATGTATGGGGGATCCACCACGGCTATTCTCGTCAATATTCCGGGTGAGGCTGCTTCAGTCGCAACTACCCTGGATGGCTATAAAATGGCGCGCCAGGGGAGAGCAGGGCCGGCGCTTGGAATGGCAGCCATCTCGTCTTTTGTAGCTGGAACTATCTCTCTGGTGCTGCTGGTGCTACTGGCCGCTCCCCTGGCCTCCTACGCACTGGCCTTCGGCCCGCCTGAGTACTTTTCCCTTATGGTACTGGGCTTGACCATCGTGGTGAGCCTGGCCGGCAAGTCGTTGGCCAAAGGATTGATGGCAGGCGTCTTCGGCATGATGCTGGGGACTGTCGGGCAGGAACCGGTGCTGGGGCAGGGGCGATTCACCTTTGGAAGTCTCGATCTCATGGGTGGTATCGATTTCGTCGCCGTGGTCGTTGGGCTGTTTGCTATCCCCGAGGTGCTGGAGAATATGGAGGGAGCAGCCCAGGAGGTTTACGAAACCAAGCTGAAGAACATCTTCCCTACACGGGAAGATCTGAAACAGTCCGCTGGGGCTATGGTGCGAAGCGCTGTAATCGGCTTTTTCATCGGGATACTTCCAGGATCTAGCGGCGCGGTCGCAGCCTTCATGGCCTACGATATAGAGAAAAAGGTATCTAAGCATCCGGAGAAGTTCGGCACCGGCACAATTGAAGGGGTGGCGGCCTCAGAAGGTGCGAACAACGCGGCTGTCAGCGGGGCTATGGTTCCGCTCTTGTCGCTGGGTATTCCGGTTTCTGCACCCCTTGCAGTGTTGTTGGGAGCCTTCATCCTGCACGGGCTCAAGCCTGGCCCCATGCTTTTCCGCGACAACCCGGAGTTCGTATGGGCGCTGATCGCAAGCATGTATGTTGGCAACTTCATGCTTCTGTTGCTCAACCTGCCGCTGGTGGGGGTATGGGCCAGCCTGTTGAAGGTTCCTTACCCCTTCCTGGCACCTGTGATCCTCGCTCTCTGCTTTATCGGCGCTTACGGTATCCGCAACAGCTACTTCGACGTCATAGTGGCTTTCGGGATAGGTATCGTTGGTTACCTGATGCGAAAGCTGGAATATCCGACCGCTCCTATCGTCCTGGCTTTGATCCTTTCACCGCTGTTGGAAAGCAGGCTTAGCCAGTCGTTAACGATATCCGATGGCGATCCTCTGATCTTTGTGACCAGACCGGCCTCCCTGTTTCTGTTGGTCGTGGCCATCGTATCGGTTTTGTACACCATCTACTCCAGGAAGAAGGAGGGCAAGCATTTCGAGTCTAGTGTAGAGTAGTACATAGTCTTCAATGGTTAGTGGCTAAATTTTTCTTAGCATAAGTGAACTACAAGGAGATCGTGGTATGTCAATGGCCTCTCGTACAAGCAAGTTGATAGGCAGCCTTGTTGTGATGGTAGCAACAGCCAGCCTCCTGATGAGCGGCTGCGCTCAGAAATCGGCGGAGTCCGACTTCCCTACCAAGCCGGTAGAGATCACCGTCGCCTTCGCGCCCGGTGGGTCATCCGACCAGCAATCACGGCTGCTGGCGGACTATCTCTCCAAGAAGTGGGGACAACCGGTAAGTGTAGTAAATAAGCCGGGTGGAGGCGGTGCAGTAGGTACCGGCGCCACCGCTCAAGCCGCTCCCGACGGCTACAGTGTGAACAACGGCATGATCAATACACTCGCTTTTATCCCTGCCGCACAGGTCAACAGCCCGTACAACTGGGACAGCTTCACCTATTTGGCGCGGCTCGCCGTAACACCTTCAGTACTGACTGTTAACGCCGATTCTCCATACAAGACTGCCAAGGAGTTGATAGACGCGATCAAGAAGGATCCTTCCAAGTTTAAGGCTGGTGTTTCCGGTTTGTCGGGAACCGGTGCCTTCGGTATTGCTCAGCTATTGAATTCTCAGGGGGTGGATCTCGCCCAGGTTAAGATGGTCAACTTTGATGGTGGCTCCCAGGTCGTCACCAACCTTGCCGGTGGCCACGTGGACTTCGCAGCTCAGCAGTTGCCCGAGGTGCTCGAAATGGTGAAGGCAGGCAAACTGCGGGCGTTGGCTCAGACCAATCCCGAGCGTGTGAAGGAGCTCCCCGACGTACCTACTGCCAAAGAGGCGGGATTCCCTGAGTACACAGTCATGCCGGAGAGCGGCTACGTTGGCCCCAAGGGTATTCCGGCGGCTGTGGTGGCCAAGTGGGAGACATCCATTAGCGAGGCCCTTAAGGACAAGGAATTCTCCGCAGCCCTGGAGAAGACTGGAGCCATCCCCGCCTTCTTGAACTCGGAAGACTACGGTGCATGGATCGAGAAATCGTATAAGGATGCAAAGGAATTGGCGGAGAAGTTAGGGTTGCGCAAGTAATCAATGAGACTGTACTTTTGTGTGATCGGTAGCTGAGACTGTATACTGGTTGCATTCGTACACCTTGCCACCACGTCGTTTATCAAATGAAGACGACGACGTGGTGGCGGGTTCATGTTAGGAGAATTACATAAGTTCTCACTATCTAGTGAGCCACCCGTTGGGAGCACTGGGATAATCAGGCTGTAAGGAGTTTTATCATGAAAGGCGCTACTGCGGTTGCAACCATTTTGAAAAAGGAAGGTGTTGAGCACTTCTTTGCTTTTCCGATAAATCCGGTTATCGATGCTGTTGCTCAGCTCGGCATCAAACCGATAATAGCCCGTACTGAGCGTACGGTGATCGGGATGGCCGATGGTTACTCAAGGGTTACCAACGGAAAGAGGTTGGGCATATGCGCAACACAGTTCGGGCCAGGGGTAGAGAACGCCTTCGGGGGTGTAGCCCAGGCTTATTCCGATTCTACCCCCATCCTTTACATGCCGGCCGGAGCTGTTCAGGCTCGCCGAGGAGTTGAGCCCACTTTCGATGCTGTTCGCAACTTTCAATATGTTACCAAGTGGGCAGGGCGACCTAACACGGTGGGGCGTATCTCGGAGTTCATGAGGCGCGCCTTTACCTACCTGCGAGCGGGCAGACCGGGCCCTGTGATGTTAGAGCTACCGATGGATGTGCTGGCCGCAGATATCGACGAGTTGGCCTTGGATTACGATCCGGTCTCGGGCACCAAGATAATGGCCGCCCCCAGGGCAGTGGAGGCTGCCGTCAAGGCGATCATAGCGGCAAAGAAACCGATGATCCACGCTGGAGTTGGGATCCTTTATGCTGAGGCGTGGGATGAGCTGCGAGAGTTCGCCGAGTTGGTCCAGGCGCCGGTAATGACCACGCTTCAGGGAAAGAGCGCCTTTCCTGAGGATCACCCCCTCTTCTTGGGGGCTTCGAGCGCTGCTGGCTCCAAGGCTGTAGCGCAGTATCTGAAAGAGTCGGACCTGATTTTCGGCGCCGGCAGTGGCCTGGCCGTCTCCTCTTATGATGCCCCGATCCCTAAGGGTAAGATTGCGGTGCAGTTGACTGTGGACGAGCGGGATCTCAACAAAGACTACAAGGTTGGGTACCTGCTCCAGGGAGACGCCAAGCTGGTTTTACAGCAGATGATCGAGGAAGCTCAGCGGCAGCTTGGCCCCGAAGGTCGCAAGGGCGATGACCGGGTAGCCCGGGAAGTTAAAGCGATCAGGGACGCCTGGTTAGCCGAGTGGATGCCCAAGCTCACCTCCAACGAAGTCCCTATTAACCCTTACCGGGTCTTCTGGGATGTGCAGCAGGCTTTGGATCTGAGAAATACGATCGCCACCCACGATGCTGGCACCCCCCGCGATATGATGGTGCCATTCTGGTCGGCTTTAGAGCCCAACAGCTACATCGGCTGGGGTAAATCCACCCATTTGGGCTACGGTTTACCGTTAGCTTTGGGCGCCAAGATCGCCAAGCCGGAGAAAACAGTCATCAACATTATGGGCGACCTGGCGTTCGGTATGAGCGGCCTGGAGATCGAGACCGCGTCTAGAAACCATCTGGGCACCATCACTATAGTCTTCAACAACGGCCTGATGGGAGGCTACGAGAAACATATACCCATCGCTACCAAAATATACGGATCCCGTTATATCACCGGGAATTACAGTAAGATAGGGGAAGGGCTCGGAGCATACACCGAGCGGATCGAGAGACCGGATGAGATTATCCCGGCAGTGAAGCGGGCGTTAGAGGTCACCGGAAAAGGCCAGCCGGTTCTCCTCGAGATCATGAGCCGTGAAGAGACAAAACTATCTCAGTACTGGTAGATCCTAAAAAGATATCAATAAAGCCGAGGCCGGTACCGGCCTCGGCTTCTCGTTTATTACTTTTGACGTTCTTGGGCGCCCGTTGTAGAATGCCGCCGACTTCTTGAAAGGGTGGATACCATGAGACGGTGGGTAGCGTTTATTCTAGCGCTTGGATTGATCGCTCTGGGGCTTTGGCTGTCGGCTGGCCTCGGGATGCCTCAATTGCTGCTGTTCGGGGCAGGGTTGGTGGGACTGGTAGGAGTGTGTACCGAGACATTTCTGGACCAACCGAGCAATCCGGAGCTTCGTACACACAACCAAGCCTTTTTTCTCTGGTCGGCGCCCAGCTTGCTCGTGGTTGCCGGATTGTGGTTGGTGCAGTTGCTGCCCATCGAATTTCTGCCTTATGTAGCAGCCAGTATGACCACTGCTACTGCTTTCCTTCTGGTCGGTTTGAATATCGGCCTGAAGCCCGACTCTCAGCATTAC